>PEWR01000004.1 GCA_002779395.1 Ignavibacteriales bacterium CG07_land_8_20_14_0_80_59_12 | reverse complement strand
AGCGCTCTTCACTCCGCCGTCGAGATGCTTCGGCCGGCGGGAAGGATAGTCGTCATTTCATATCATTCGCTTGAAGACCGTATCGTGAAAGCGGTGTTCAAATCGGAGTCGTCGAGCGCCGGTACCAGGCCGCGTCTCATGCTCATCACGAAACGGCCGCTTACCCCGGCCGAGGATGAGATCCATGGGAACCCGCGTGCGCGAAGCGCGAAGCTTCGGTGTGCCGAGCGTGTCGGGGAACCATGAGACGCGGGGAAGAAGGCAAGGCAACAGTGCTCGCCGACCGGGCTATGGAGGACCGGCGGTATGTCTACAGCGCCGAGAACCTCCAGGGGCGCGACCCGGGATATGCTGTGCTGAAGAACAAGAAGGGAGCGCGGAGGAGGCTCGGTATCGGTACGGTCCTTTTCTGGATGGGCTCGGCAAGTGTGGCGGGAGTCCTCTACGTCGGCAACAGCATCGAAGTGGACCGGCTTGCCGTTGAAGGCGGGCGGCTTGAGAAAGACCGTGAGCGGATCGTGCACGAGAACGAGGTGCTGAGGTCCGAAGTGAACCGCGGCTCCACACTCGAACGGATTGAAAAGATGGCCTCGGAGCTCGGTCTCCAGCCGGCTCTCATTCCGCCGCAGTGGTTCAGCATTGACGAGTCGAAGGTGAAGGACCTTGAAGAGAGGGACGAACGATGACATGCACACGAAACATCATGGCATCCCTTCTTCTCACGTTCGTCTGCACGGTTCCCCTCCTGGCGCAGAAAGCAGCCGCCCGAGCAGGTGCTGGATCCATCAACAGTGTGGAGATCGCCGTGGGGGATGTCGAGCGCGCCCAGACGTTCTACGAGACGGTCCTCGGTCTGAAGCTCGAGTTCTACTCCGATGAGTCAAATTACGGCTGGTTCAAAGCCGGTGGGACAACCCTTGCGTTTCACAAGGCGGCGGGCCAGGTTCATGCGGGCGATACGAGGATATGCTTCAGTGTGAGAAATATCAAGTCCTCCGTTGCGGCCCTCCGTTCCTACGGCGTGAAAATCACGGGAGACATCAGGGAACTTCCCGGGCGGAGCGGCCTGATTGCAGAATTTGAGGATCCCTGGGGGAACAAACTGGCGTTCTTCAAGGCAACACAGGCAAAAAAGTGATGTAAGTGGCTTCAGGGCAAGAAAAACATCTTCGGGGGAACGGAGCGCCCGGCGGCGCTAAAGGCGGGGTGCCCAAGCGCTCAGGCTGGAGGATGCTCTTCCTCAAGACTCTCCTCCTCCTTGCTTTCGCGGGAATCGTCGCGCGCCTCGTAAACATCCAGGTCCTGCAGAGCGAGAAATACCAGGCGATCGCAAAGCGTCAGTACGAGAAGCGATTCACTCTCCCTGCGATACGCGGGAGCATTTACGACCGCAACGGCAGCCTCCTCGCTTCAAACACAGTGTTCGTCTCATTCGGCATCGACCCGCGTGCAGTGGCAGGGCGGGAACGGAAAGTTGCTCTCGCCCTTGCTCGGATTCTTCCTCAGTCGGCGGATGTCTATGAAGAGCGGCTCCGTTCCTCGAAGCATTTCGTCTGGATCGAGCGGCACGTTCGGCCGGATGTCGCGAAGCAGGTGGAATCGGTGAAGGCTGCTCCCCTCTTTCTTGTGGAGGAGCCGAAGCGTCTCTACCACTATGATGATTTCGCCGGACAAGTGATCGGCTTTACGGACCTTGACAACACAGGGATCGCAGGATTGGAGTTCAAGTTCGACTCGGTGTTGAAAGGCCGCGACGGTTTCGCCATCCTTCAGCGCGATGGTCTCGGTCGCACGCGGCCGAGTGTTGACTATCCCCGTGTCGACCCGTGCCCCGGAAAAAGCATCGTCCTCACGATCGACCTCGCGTATCAATCCATCGCCGAGGAGGAGCTTCGGAAAGGGGTGGAGCAGTGCAAGGCGGAATCAGGAATCGTTGTCATGATGCGCCCTGCGACGGGTGAGATCCTCGCTCTTGCGCAGTACCCGCCCGTAAATCCGAATTCTCCCGGCACGGCCAGTCCGGAGGCGGCGAAAGTCCGCGCAGTCACCGACCAGTTTGAGCCGGGGTCGATGTTCAAGATTGTCACAGCAGCCGCAGGCCTCGAGCACGGAACGGTCCGTCCGGACGACGTGATCTTCGCGGAGAACGGCCTCTACCGCGCAAAGTCGCGTGTCATCAGGGATTCACACCCGCTTGGCTTCATCACCTTCCGTCAGGCGATGGAACGGTCGAGCAACATTGCGATGGCGAAGGTATCCGACGGAATCGGTGCCAACCAGATCTACCGCATGGCCCGGGCATTCGGCTTCGGTATGCCGACCGGCGTGGACCTGCCTGGAGAAATCGCAGGAGACCTGAAGCACCCATCCGAGTGGTCGAGCACGACACTCAACACGCTGGCGTTCGGGTACGAAGTGGGAGGAACGCCGCTCCAGATTGCGTGCGCGTATGGCGCACTCGCACGGCGCGGCATCCTCATGCGTCCCTACATCGTCAGGGCGATCCTCGACAGCCAGGGAGACACGCTCGCACTCACGCGGCCGCAGGCGATACGGCGCGTCGTAAGCCGGGAGACAGCGGATACGCTGACGAACATCCTCTGCGGTGTCGTCGAGCGGGGGACGGGCATAAAGGCGCGCGTGGCGGGACTTGAGATTGCGGGGAAGACAGGGACGGCGAAGAAGCATGCCAACGGCCACTACGAGGCGGGGAAGTTCACCGCGTCGTTCATCGGGTACCTCCCTGCGAAGGACCCGCAGCTCCTCTGCCTGGTGATGCTCGACAACCCGTCCGGTGAGAGCTACTACGGAGGCGCCACGAGTGCACCGGTTTTCCGCGCCATCGTTGAGCGCATCCTCAATACGATCTCTCCGCTCCAGATGGCTTCATCGGAGATGTCACAGCCCATCATCGCAGGGAAGGTTCCGATCCCCGATGTCCGTCACCTGCGTGTGGACCTTGCGAAGAAGATCCTCAGGGACCAGCATCTTGCAGCGGAAGCGTACGGGGCCCATGATTCACAGGTCGTCTACAGGCAGGTGCCGGACCATGGGGAACTTGCGATGGAAGGAACGCGTGTACAACTCATCACGGCCCCCGGAGAACAGCAGTACCCCGACGGGACGGTCACGGTGCCGAACGTGCGCGGTTTTTCGCTTCGACGCGCGGTGAACAGGCTTTTCATCGATGGATTCCGCACCCGCGTGGAGGGCTCCGGCGAGGTCGCTGCCCAGCTGCCTACGGCAGGGGAGCGGGTCGCCGCCGGTTCGGAAATCACGCTGCTTTGCGAGGCGAGAAAGATGAAACCAGCCCGGCCGTTGGCGCACCAAACAGGGGCATCGATCCCATGACCGCGAAGCCGGTGACACTCCTCTACTTGCTCGACGGCTACCCGGTTGTGATGCTGTACTATCCTCCGCCGCTCGGTCCTGCGCTGGCACGGCAGACGGTCGATCCGGCAGGCGGCGGACTTGACCTCGCATCAGGAGGGGAGCTCAGGATCAGCGGCGTCGCATATGATTCGCGCCGTGTCCAGAGTGGCAACCTTTTTGTCGCGATTAAAGGGGGAAAGGCGGACGGTCACAGGTACGTCGTCGACGCGCTCAACCGCGGCGCACGTGCCGTTGTCGTTGATGAAACCGAAGAAAACTGCTGTCCCGACGCGTATTTCCACCATATGAACGCTGCGAAGGTCGTCGTCCATGACACGCGGCGTGCCCTTGCCTACGTCGCGAGGAAGTTCTACCGTGACGCGGTATCGGCGCTCCGGATTGTCGGTGTCACCGGGACGAACGGCAAGACGACAACAACGTACCTCCTTCACGGCATCCTCAACGGGACGGGCGTGAAGGCGGGGCTTATTGGGACCATAGAGTACATGATCGGCGACGAAGTCCGGGAGGCTGTCCACACAACCCCGGAGTCCCTTGACCTCCACGCACTTCTCGCCGAGATGGTCAAGCGTGGTTTATCGTGGGCGGTGATGGAAGTCTCCTCCCACGCACTTGCCCTTGAGAGAGTCTACGGCGTCCCGTTTGAGGCAGCAGTCTTCACGAACCTTACGCAGGACCACCTTGATTTCCACGGGACGATGGAGCGGTACTTCGCCGAGAAGAAGAAACTGTTCGATTCTCTCTCTCTGCCTGCGCACGCCGTCACGAACAACGATGACAACTACGGCCGACGGATTATCGAAGGTACCAGTGCGTCCGTCACGCGCTACGCTCTCGGAGCCGATGCGGACGTTCGAGGAGAAAATGTCAGGCTGTCCTTCGAGGGGACGGAACTCGATGTGGTCTTTGCCGGCAATCGGGTCCATGTGAAGTCGCCGCTCATCGGACGGTTCAACGCAGCGAACATACTTGCCGCCTTTGCGGCAGCGCTCGCCCTCGGGTTGCCGGTGGAAACGATTGTCTCCGGCATAGCCTCGGTGAGAAGAGTCCGCGGCCGCTTTGAGCCGATCCGGTCCACAGCGGATTGGACGGCGATTGTTGACTATGCCCATACGCCGGACGCAATTGAGAAATGCCTCACCGCAATCCATGATATTGTGCCCGGCCACGGCAGGGGGAGAGTCATCACTGTGTTCGGCGCCGGCGGTGACCGGGACCGGGAGAAGCGTCCGAAGATGATGCGCGCAGCGGCCGAAGCTTCCGACCTCGTGATCGTCACGTCGGACAACCCGCGCAGCGAGGATCCTGCGGCGATCATTGAGGAGATTGCCGCAGGTGCTCCGCACGGCCTGGAGCACAGGAGAATCACCGACCGCCGCGAGGCGATTTATTATGCGCTCTCGATCGCACGCGGGGGAGATGTCGTTCTTGTCGCCGGCAAAGGACATGAGCAGGTGCAGATCGTCGGCGACAGGCGGTTTCAGTTCGACGACCGTACCGTCATCGAAGAGTATATCCGGGAGCACGCTGCGTGAAGCTCGCAAGGAAGATGCTGAAGTCACTGCCGGGAGCGGCGCTGCTTCATGAGTCGTCGTATCCGCGGGGTGGGGCACGCGGCGTTTCCACCGATTCGCGGAGCGTGAAACCGGGCGACCTCTATGCCGCGCTCAAAGGCGAACGGTTCGACGGACACGACTTCATCGGCCACGCGCTGAAGGCAGGCGCCTCCGTTGCGATGGTCTCGGCAGAGTGGGGCGCTGAACATGCGGAGGAACCGGCATTCAGTGGTTTTCCGTTACTCCTTGTACCCGATACGTTGCGCGGGCTCGGCGCTCTTGCGGCTGCCTACCGGATGCAGTTCGAGATACCGATCGTTGCGATTGCCGGCAGCACCGGCAAAACGACCGTGAAGGAGCTTACCGCTGCCGTCCTCGGGACCCGGTACAACGTGCTGAAGACGGAGGGTAACCTCAATAACCAGATCGGTGTCCCTCTCACACTTCTCCGTCTTGAGAAGAGCCATGAGGCGGCGGTCATCGAGCTCGGAACGAATCACTTCGGGGAGATCGCCGGCCTTGTTGAGATGGTAAATCCGACGCACGGCGTCATCACGAACGTCGGCCGTGCCCACCTCGAGTTCTTCGGCTCGCTCGAAGGTGTCGCGATCGCAAAGGGTGAACTCCTCGAGGGGATGTCGACCCGGGCGAGGGCGTTTCTCAACGCGGACAACCTCTACCTCAGAAAGGTCGGACACGGGTTCCGGAAGGTTGTGTGGTTCGGCATCGTATCGAGGACCGCAGATGTCCGCGGGAAGATCCTGCGCCGGGGGACGGACGGGACCGTCACGATTCGGATCACGCGCCGGTCGAAGGGCGCTTCGAGGCCGATCGACATTCCGCTGAGAGTCCCGGGTGAGCACAATGCAATGAACTCGCTCGCGGCCGCGGCGGTGGGGTTTTCGCTTCGGATCCCTGCGCGTGCGATAAAGGAAGCGCTCGCGTCGTATGCCCCTCCGTTGAATGCAGCGGTCCGGCCCGGACGCATGGAAGTTATCCCCGTCGGCGGAGTGAGAGTGATCAACGACACGTACAACGCCAACCCCGATTCCATGCGGGCTGCACTGCGTACGCTCGCGGCGATGGAGTGCACCGGCAAGAAAATCGTCGTCCTCGCCGACATGTTTGAGCTTGGCCCGTCATCGGGACATGAGCACGCGACGCTCGGGCTGTTCCTGTCCGAGCTCGGGTTCGAATACATACTTACAACGGGGCCTCAGATGCACGTTGCGAACGAGTCATCGAAAGCCCTTTTTGCCCGTCATTTTGACAGCCGCATCGAGCTCTCCGAGGGGCTCAACAGCCTTGCGGGCTCCGGAGATATCGTCCTTGTGAAAGGTTCACGGGGGATGAAGATGGAAGAGGTTGTGGCGAGCCTCGTCGACTCGCTTCGAGCGTGGGAAGCAGCGAAGTAGGGGTCGTTCATGCTCTATCTCATTATCGAGGCCCTCTCAAAGTACTACCACATACCTGGTTCCGGGATGTTCCGGTACATCACGTTCCGGGCGGCAGCGGCTGCCATCACGGCGCTCATCATCAGTTTCTGGTTCGGGCCGATCATCATCCGGAAGCTGCGCGAGCACCAGATCGGCGAGTTGGCGAAGGTGGAGGCGCCGAAGACGCACCTTGCGAAAGCGGGAACTCCGACGATGGGAGGGCTCATCATCCTGCTGTCGATCCTGGTCCCCGCGCTTCTCTGGGGGAACCTCCGGAACATGTATGTCATTCTCATCATCCTCACGACCGTGTGGCTCGGGGCGGTCGGGTTCCTCGATGATTACCTGAAGGTGGTGAAGAAGAAACCGAAGGGGCTCATCGGAAGATACAAGATCGTCGGGCAGGTCTCCATATCGCTCCTTGTGGGGGGCATCATCTACTTCTTCCCGCAGTGGATTGACCCGTCTCTTGTGCCATGGAAGTCCGCGGCGACAGTCCCGTTCATCAAGCACCTTGTGTTAGATTTCCAGTGGTTCTACATCGGCGTCGTTGTGATCGTTATCACGGCGACATCGAACGCCGTGAACCTCACCGACGGGCTCGACGGCCTGGCGATCGGGAACGTCGGCATCGTTGCGATTGCCCTTGCGATCATCACGTACGTCTCGGGGAACTACCAGTTCAGCAAGTATCTCACGATCCCATTCCTCCGCGGCACCGGTGAGCTCACCGTGTACGCCGCCGCGCTCGTCGGCGCGTCGCTCGGGTTCCTCTGGTTCAATGCCCATCCTGCCCAGGTCTTCATGGGTGACACCGGATCGCTCGCACTCGGCGGCATCATCGGGATGATGTGCGTCCTGGTGAAGGAGGAGCTCCTCCTCCCGCTCCTCGGCGGTGTCTTCTTCATGGAAACGCTTTCGGTCATCGTTCAGCGAGTCTACTTCAAGTACACGAAGAGGCGATTCGGAGAGGGGAGGCGGGTCTTCAAGATGGCACCAGTCCACCACCACTTCGAGATGCTCGGCTGGCCGGAATCGAAGATCGTGTCGCGGTCTTACATTGTCGGCATCATCCTGATGATCATGACGCTGGCCACATTCAAGATCCGGTAGACGATGGTGGAACCACTCCATATGGTCGCCGGCAAGAGAGTCACCGTCCTCGGTGCAGCGCGGAGCGGACTGGCCGCCGCGTCGCTCCTCAGGAGCGCCGGAGCCCGCGTGTTCGTGAGCGAACAGAGGCCCGAGGAGGCAATCAAGGACACAGCCTCTGAGCTGAGGAGCCTCGGTGTCGGGCTCGAAACGGGAGGCCACACGGATGCCGCGATCGATGCCGACCTCATCGTGGTCAGCCCCGGAGTCCCCTCCAGTGCGCTCGTTGTCCGTGGTGCCGTTGCGCGCGGGATCCCGGTCTACAGCGAGATCGAGGCTGCCTCATGGTTCTGCCGCGCGCCGATCGTCGCCGTCACAGGCTCGAACGGAAAGACGACGACGACGGTTCTGGCGGGGGAGATTTTCAAGAACGGCGCCGGGGCTGTGCCCGCGAGGCGAGTGTTCGTCCGCGGCAATGTCGGTGATGCGTTCGCCGGGATTGCAGGAGAGGCGCGGCCGGGGGACATCGTCGTCCTTGAAGTGAGCAGCTTCCAGCTTGATCATGTTGAGCGGTTCCATCCGCGAGTAGCTCTGCTGCTTAACATTACACCTGACCACCTCGACCGCTATGATCGTTCGTTCGAAAAATACATCGCGTCGAAGATGCGAATTGCCGTGAACCTCACGCCTGACGACGCACTCATCTACTGGAGCGGCGACGAGGTTCTGAGGCGCGAAGTGGAGAGGCTCCCCGCGGGCCACGGAACGAAGTACCGGTTCAACATCGAGGACGACGGCGCCGCGGCGGCGTTCGTCAGGGAAGGAGTCCTGGTACTCCGCCTCCACGGGAAGGAGGAGCCGCTCATTCCGCCGGCTGAGATTGCGATCAAGGGGACGCACAACCTCCTTAACAGCATGGGGGCGGCTCTGGCAGCGTGGATCATGGGAGTAACGGGCGACGTCATCGCCCGCACCCTTCGCATGTTCAGGGGGGTCGAACACAGGCTGGAATTTGTCGCGGAGATCGGCGGCGTCGCCTACGTCAATGACTCGAAGGCGACGAACGTCGATTCGGTCTGGTATGCACTCCAGAGTTTCACGGGGAGGCGCATCGTTCTCCTCCTCGGCGGACGCGACAAGGGGAACGACTATACGCGCCTTCTCGCTCTCGTGAAAGAAAATGTCCGGACGATCGTAGCCATCGGCGAATCGGCGGACAAGGTTGTCGGCGCATTTCAGGACGTCGTTCCGGTCGTCCGTGCCCTGACCATGGAGGAAGCGGTGAAGGCGGCGCAGTCGCGTGCCGGGGAGGGTGATGTCGTCCTCCTCTCGCCTGCCTGCGCCTCCTTCGACTGGTTTGACGACTACGAGCACCGGGGACGGGCCTTCAAGAAGATCGTGGGGGCCCTTCCAAAATGAAGAAAGACAGGAACTATATCGACATCCTGACGTTTATCGCGACGGTGTTCCTCCTCATTGTCGGGATCATCGTCGTGGAGAGCGCAAGCGCCACAGTCTCGGCGGACCGGTACGGGAGCGCATCGTGGCTCTTCACACGCCACACCGTGAAGGTGTTCATCGGACTCGCAGCTCTGTTCCTGGCTCTTGCAGTTGACTACCACCGGTACCAGAAGATCACGAAGGGGCTCCTCATCGTCTCGATCCTTTTCCTTCTCGTGACGCTCCTTCTCGGGGGTGAGGTGAAAGGGGCGACGCGTTGGCTTCGGTTCGGCGGCTTTGGCTTCCAGCCGTCGGAGTTCGCCAAGGTCGCACTGATCCTCCACCTCTCTTCGTACCTTGCTGTGAAAAGAGAGGTCCTGGGCGATTTCAGACGGGGATTCCTCCCGCTCATGGTGTGGATCGGCGCGGTGACCGTGCTCGTGATGTTCCAGCCGAACTTCAGCACGGGTGCGATGATCCTCCTCATCAGCTTTGTCCTTCTCTTCATCGGCTGCGTGCGGCTGCCCCACCTCGCAGGGGTCGCACTGCTTGGGATTCCAGTTGTATTCGTCTATCTCGTGAGTGCCCAGTACCGGTTGGACCGCCTCCTGGCTTTTCTCCACGGTGGGCAGGCGACGACGTACAACTATCAGGTGGAACAGGGGATTGTCGGGTTTGGCAACGGCGGTATCTTTGGCATCGGGCCCGGGCAAAGCAAGCAGCGGCTCTTCTTCCTTCCTGAATCGTATGGTGATTTCATCTACTCGATCGTGGGAGAAGAGTACGGACTCATCGGGACGCTTCTCGTCCTGGCGGCCTTCTTCATTCTCTGTGTAAGGGGATTCAAGATCGCACGGCATGCTCCTGACCCGTTCGGTCGCTACCTTGCCGCGGGGATTACGACGACGATCACGCTCTATGCGCTCGTGAACGCGGGTGTGACGCTCGGCCTGCTCCCGACAACGGGGCTCCCGATGCCGTTTGTGAGCTATGGGGGCTCGGCCCTCGTCTTCGTTGCGTTCGAGATAGGCGTGCTGTTGAACATCTCGCGACAGACGGACCTTCATCCGAGGCTGATCACCATGGTCGATGCAATGACGTCGGGAGGAGAAGCATGACGGCGGCACGCCGGACACGGCCGGTCACGATCGTCGTCGCCGCAGGAGGGACCGGCGGCCACCTCTATCCCGCGCTCGCCGTGGCCGATGAGATCCGCCGCACGCATCCAGATGCACGGATTGTTTTCACGGGGTCGAAGGGGAAGATCGAATCGCGTGTTCCTCCTTCGCGCGGATACGAATTCCAACCGATCTGGTCGGGAGGCTTCAGAAGGAGACTGAGCGCCGGGACGTTTCTTTTCCCGGTGAAAACCGTGGTTGCGTTCCTCCAATCGATCGTTCTTCTCCTGCGTGTCAAGCCCGATGCCGTCTTCGGCGGGGGAGGATACGTGAGCGGCCCGGTCGTGCTTGCGGCTGCGTTCTTGCTCATCCCGACGATCATACAGGAGCAGAACAGCATCCCCGGCGCGACGACAAAGATGCTGTCTCGGGTTGCGACGGAAGTCCACGTGACGTTCGAGGAAACGATGCGGCACCTCCCCTCGAGGAAGAATGTGTTCCTCACGGGCAACCCGACGCGCGCCGAGCTCGAAACGGCCGATCGGGCGGAAGGGGCAGCTCTGTTCGGTTTCTCGCCGGAGCGGACGACGCTCCTCGTCTTCGGAGGAAGCCTCGGTGCACACCGGATCAACACGGCTGTTCGCGGTGCTCTCGATGGACTCGCTGCGCGTTCCGTCCAGTGCATCTGGCAGACGGGGGAGAAGGATGCGGATGAGATTCACGCCGCGGTCAAGGGGCGGAACGGAGTCGCCGTCTGCCCGTTTATCGAGCGCATGGAGCTTGCGTACGCAGCATCCGATCTTGTCCTCTGCCGCGCGGGAGCGACGACGCTCGCGGAGTTGACGAGGACCGGGAAGCCCGCGATACTCGTGCCGTATCCGTACGCGGCCGCAGATCACCAGACTCACAATGCCCGCGTTCTGTCGGACGGGGGAGCGGCGGTGATGATCCCCGATCGGGACCTCGACGAGAGACTCGCCGGGGTTCTCTTTCCGCTCCTTGATAACCCTGCCCGCCGAGAGGAGATGTCGCGGAAGGCAAAAACGTTCGGGAAACCGAATGCCGCCCGGACGCTCGCTGCCGCCCTGCTGAAGCGCATCGACGGGGGCGGAGGGCGGCAGGACGGGACATGACAAGGGGGGTCGGATGACGGGACGGGGGGCTTCCGAAAACGCTGTGTTCCGCTACCGCCTCGATTTCTACTACCAGCAGGCGATCATCTACCTGCTGACGTTCATTGCATACGTCGCGGTCCGTGGCATGAGCACGACGCTGAAGTTAGTTGCCATTATCCGCGATCCGTTTGTCTATATCATCGGGTTCTTCGCGGTGTCGTCTCTTGTTGTGCTTGTGCTCAACATCATTCGTGCGCGGCGGCTTGTGGTCACAGACGATGCGCTGCTGTTCCAGCACCGGTTCCGTGAACGAGCGATTCCAGTGAGCGAGATGGAATGGATCTCGCTGGGGAGGGAGTTCCGGGTACAGACCGGCGGACGGAACCAGCGGGTGTTCCTCAAGGTGAAGGAAAGGCCCGGGGTCGTGAGGATCCGCACAGGGAGGTACGAGCACTCCACCGAGCTCCTCCGGATGATCACGGCCTTGACGACGCCGGTGAGGCAGGCGACCTCGGCAGAGGTCCGGCAGGCGCGAAGGCTGGTCTGAACTGGAGATGCGGGAGGGACAAAGAACGGAGGGGCGGACGGAGAGAACGTGCGGAAGAGAGAAAGGTTGACATGTTTCGATCGATAAAGAAGATTCACTTCGTCGGCATCGGCGGGATCGGGATGAGCGGCATCGCGGAGATCCTCCTCGACCAGGCATTCTCCATCACGGGATCGGACCGACAGCTCTCGGATGTGACGGAACATCTCCGAGACCTTGGCGCGGCGATCTATGAAGGGCATTCTGCATTGAACGTCGAACCGGATGTCGACGTTCTCGTCTATTCCTCTGCAGTCCCGCCCGACAATCCCGAGCTTGTCGAAGCGCGGCGCCGGAAGATCCCCGTTATCCGCCGGGCGGAGATGCTTGCAGAGGTCATGAGGCTGAAGTACGGCATCGGCATTGCAGGTACGCACGGGAAAACGACAACCACCTCGATGGTGAGCCTGGTGCTTATGGAGGGGGGCCTCGACCCCACCGCCATCGTCGGCGGTAAACTGAGCGGTCTCGGCGGGACGAATGCACGTCTCGGACATGGCGAGTTCATCGTCGTCGAGGCGGACGAATACGATCGTTCGTTCCTTTCAATCACCCCGACGATCGCGGTCCTCACGACGCTCGATGCCGACCACCTTGACTGCTACCGCGATATTGAAGACATCAAGTCGGCTTTCATCACGTTTGCGAACAAGGTCCCGTTCTACGGGTTCATTATCCTGTGCCTTGACGAGGCGGCGCTTCAGGATATCATGCCGAAAGTCTCCGAAAGAAAAATCGTCACGTATGGCCTAAATGCACAAGCTGACCTCCAGGCGCTCGACATCACGCACAGCGAGAACACGTCCACGTTCACGGTCATGTCCAGAGGCGGAGTGCTCGGGGAAATCCGCCTCCAGGTACCCGGAACTCACAACGTGCAGAACGCCCTCGCAGCGATCGGAGTGGGTCTGGAGCTCGGCATCCCGTTCGAGAAGATCAAGGCGGGCATGGAGCGCTTCACCGGCGTTTACCGGCGATGGGAGGTGAAGGCGGACGTCGCAGGTATCATGGTGGTCGACGACTACGCGCACCATCCGACGGAAATCAAGGCGTCGCTCGAGGGGGCGAAAAGCGGTTGGCGAAAACGCCGTGTCATCTGCGCGTTCCAGCCGCACCTCTACAGCCGGACGCGAGACTTCTACGAGGAGTTCGGGCGCGCCTTCTTCAATGCGGACGTCGTCATCGTGACCGATGTGTACCCGGCACGCGAGGAGCCGATACAGGGGGTGACAGGAGAGCTCATCGTGAACGCCGCGAAAATGTTCGGCCACAAGGACGTCCGGTATGTGCCGGACAAGAAAGATGTTCCGGATGTCCTTCTCTCCCTTGCACGGCCCGGCGACATCGTCATCACCGTCGGCGCCGGGGATATCTGGAAGTGCGGAGAGGAATTCATCCACAAGCTGCAGAATCGATGAAGGTAATGAATGGTCTCTCTTGAGGAGATCGGAGGATTCTTCAGGGGGCGCGTGCTCCTCAGCGAGCCGCTGAAGGGATACACGACGTTCCGCATCGGCGGTCCCGTCGATGTCTACCTCGAGCCGCGGGATGCCGAGGACACGGTACGGATCGTTGCGTACCTCCGTGCAAACGGGTTCCCGTTCGTTATCATTGGCAACGGGAGCAATCTCCTCGTCAGCGACGAAGGTTTCCGCGGCGCTGCAATCAATCTTGAAGCGGGACTGGAGAGCGTCACGATCGACGGAGAGAAGGTGAGCGCAGACGCAGGCGTGCGGGTCACGAAGCTTGTCGACGACTGCATCCAGCAGGGACTCGGAGGACTCGAGATGCTTGCGGGGATCCCGGGAACCGTCGGAGGTGCGGTCATGATGAATGCGGGGGCGTATGGGGGGACGGTCTCCGACTATCTTGTCGATGTGGCGGCCATTAAGGATGGGGAACTCCAGACGCTCGTGAAGGAGGAATGCAGGTTCGGATATCGGACATCCGGGCTTTCGGGGATGGTGATTGTCAGAGCGTTGTTCAACCTTCCGAGGCGCGACCGCGGTGAGCTCCTTAGAATCAGGCGAGAGCTGCTGCTGCGTCGGAACGAAACGCAGCCGATCAACTACCCGAATGCGGGGAGCATCTTCAAGAACCCCCCGGGGATGCGTGCGGCGACGCTTATCGAAGACGCCGGAATGAAAGGGGTACAAGCGGGCGGTGCAGAAGTGTCGGAGCGGCATTCAAACTTTATCATCAATCGTGGTACGGCGACCGCTGCGGACATCATCCAGCTCATCAAGCAGGTGCGTGAGCGAGTGAAGGCGCGGTCGGGTGTGACGCTTGAGCTTGAAGTGAGACTCCTCGGCTTTCGCGAGGACATCCTCGAAGGAGAAGAAGTGCGATGACTCCTCCCAACAGGACACATGCGGCGAATAGAGGAAGTGCGTGGCCCCTTCTCGTGCTGGTTGTTCTTGTCCTCCTCCTGGCGGGATACGGCGCGGTTCGCTGGCGGGACACGCTCCCTGTCAGGTCGATCCTTGTGACGGGTACGCGGATCGTAGACCCTCATGAAGTCATCACACTCTCGGGTGTCAGGGGTGGGGATAGGCTCTACGCTGTGAACCTGGGCGAAGTGAAGAGGCGGGTTGCATTGCATCCGTTCTTCGACGAGGTAATCGTGCGCCGGCAGATACCGGGGACGCTCACAATCGACGTGGTCGAGCGAAGGCCGTGCGCGCTTATCAGCGCAGGAGAGCTCTATGCGGTGGACCGGTCCGGTGTCCTGCTTCCATTGAGGAACAACGAAGCCGTCCGCGCGAGCGGAACGCCGCACGCAACACCGATGGAATTCTTTGATCTTCCGGTTCTTTCCGGGATCAGAGTATCCCAGCCGATTGAGTTCGGCCGGAAGGTCGGGGACCCGAACCTCGGTGATCTCCTGAAGATTGTTGAACTCCTCCAGGCCGAGAATCAACCGTTGTTTCACAGGATTTCGGAATTGTCGATCGCGCCGGAAGGAGGGATCGTCCTCTTTACGGCAGATGAATCCGTCCCCATCAGGCTCGGACGGGGCGGCATCCCGAGAAAAGTCGTCGAGCTCGAAGCATTCTGGGAAAAGGTCGTCGCGCGGGAAGGATTGTGGAACCTCGAGTATATCGATCTGCAATACGAGGACCAGGTTGTTGTGAAGGCTGTGGCAAACGGGACAGCCTCACGCGACAGTATCAACGCGCCGGGAGCTTAAGAAGGGACACGCTCACATGGGATTTCGAAAGAAAGAGCAGGAAAAAGGACCCGAGGAGGAGATTTTCGTCGGACTCGACATCGGGACGACGAAAGTCTGTGCGGTCGTCGCGGCGCCGGGCGACCACGGGAAGCTGAACATCCTCGGCATCGGCAACGCGGTTTCAGACGGCCTGACCCGAGGCGTTGTGACGAACATCGACAGGACTGTTCGGTCCATCGATGGGGCGGTGCGGGAAGCGGAGGCTCAGTCGGGCGTGAAGATTCGCACGGTGACCGTCGGGATTGCGGGGGACCACATCCAGTCGTTCCAGAGCCGTGGTGTCATTGCCATCAGCGGCTCGGAGCACGAGATTTCGCGTGCGGATGTGGACCGGCTCATCGAGGACACGAAACGGGTTGCCCTGCCGGCGGACCGCAGGATCATCCATGTCATCCCGCAGGAGTTCATCGTCGACGGCCAGGACGGTGTGTTCGACCCGGTGGGGATGTCGGGTGTCAGGATGGAGGCGACCGTCCACATCATCACAGGACTCGTCACCGCCGCCCAGAACATTTACAAGTGCGTGGAGCGAGCCGGATTGTCGGTGAACGACATGGTCCTCGAGCCTCTTGCCTCGAGCTACGCCGTTCTCGAGGAAGAGGAGAAGGAAGTTGGGACGGTTCTCATCGACATCGGCGGCGGCACGACGGATGTCGCGGTCTTCGAGGAGAGAACGATTCGCCACACAGCGGTCATCGGCATCGCCGGGAAGAAGGTGACGGATGACATCCGAAAGGGGCTCGGCATTCTCTCCGATCAGGCCGAGCGGCTGAAGAAAGAGCACGGCTTTGCCTACCTTCCCGCCATCGTCGACAATGAGCCGCTCGTGCTCCCCGGGATCGGGGGGCGCTCGCCGATCGAGATTGACAAGAAGCTTCTTGCACAGATCATCCAGCCGCGGATGGAAGAGATTCTCGAGATCGTCTCCCTCGAGATCAAGCGTTCGGGGTATTCGAAGCATCTATTCGCGGGGGCGGTCCTCACGGGAGGCGGATCGCTCATCAAGGGGACGGTGGAGCTTGCCCGCGAGGTCCTCGGCATGCCCGTGAAGATGGGGATCCCAGCCGGGTTCGGGAGCGGCCTCGTGCGTGAAATTGAGAACCCGATGTATGCGACGGCGGTGGGACTCATTCTCTACCGCCTTCGGCACCGCGACCGGTCGACGATCTCCTTCGACACACCAAAGAAGCACCGTTCCGTGCGGCACATGATTTCGAAGATGACAGAGTGGTTCAATGAATTATAGAGAATTACGGACGTACCAAATAAAAGAGGAGGAACAAGCGTGATCGAGCTTGACAACACTTCGAATCACGGGGCGAGGATTCGAGTCGTTGGGGTCGGCGGCGGCGGCGGGAATGCGATCAACAGCATGATCGACCGCGGCCTCAACGGCGTCGATTTCGTCAGCATTAACACCGATCTCCAGGCACTCGACCGCAGCACCGCAACGTACAAGATCCAGGTCGGGAAGAACCTCACCCGGGGGCTCGGCACGGGAGCCGATTCCACACTCGGGCACCGGGCGGTCGAGGAGAACCGCGAGGATATCAGCCGTGTCCTTGTAGGAAGCGACATGGTCTTTATCGCTGCGGGGATGGGAGGCGGGACCGGGACCGGCGGCGCACCGATCGTTGCGAACATCGCGAAGAGCATCGGAGCCCTTGTCGTCGCGATTGTGACGAAGCCGTTCAATTGCGAGGGGAAGAAGCGAATGACGCAGGCGGAGTGGGGGATTGAGGAGTTGAAGAAGAACTGCGACACGCTTATCATTGTCCCGAATGAAAAACTCCTTACGCTCGTCGACCGGAAGACGCCGCTCCTCGAAGCGTTCGAGCTCGCGAACACGGTGCTCTTCAACGCGACACGCGGCATCTCGGAGCTCATCACGGTGCCGGGCGTCGTGAACGTCGACTTCGCCGACGTGCGGACTGTCATGCGCGAGATGGGGGATGCGATCATGGGAAGCGGTGTTGCGACGGGCGAGAGCCGGGCCACAGAGGCCGCGCACAATGCCATGTCCAATCCGCTCCTCGAGGGCATCTCCATCGCCGGTGCGCAGGGTATCCTCATCAACATCACGGCCGGACCCAGCCTCGCCCTCGCCGAGGTCGAGGAGGCCGTGAAGATCATCGGCGAAAGCGCCGGAGATGAGGGGACCCTGATCTTCGGTGCGGTCATCGACGAACGGATGACGGATGACCTGATGGTCACGGTGATCGCGACCGGGTTCAACCGGAAGGTGGCGCCGAAAACACCGAAGACGCTGAAGCCGCTTGACCGCATCCCGACGGGACCGAGTGAGCTGAAGGTGTTCGACCGCCCTGCATTTGAGCGGAAGGGTTTCTCCATTCATCAAAACATGAACGAGCTGGAGCGCATGGAGAGGGAGAAAATCAGCAAAGAGGACCCCGAGAAACCGGCGTTCCTCCGGAAGATCATGGACTGAAAGGCCGCAGGAGAGGCGGTTCCTCAGCCGAAAATCTTCAAACGGTGCCACCCCCTTCCTCCTCCTCTGGAGGGGGTGGCCCGTTCTCACATTGACTTTCTGCACGATTTTGCCTATCTTTTAGTTCACGCATTCTTTAACCTGAGAGGCCACGATGTACGCAGTTGTCGAGATTGCAGGCGAGCAGCTTAAGGTGGCGCCTGCAGAGAAGGTCGTTGTACCGAAGCTTCCCGCCGAGGCGGGGCAGAAAGTGACGTTCGACCGCGTCCTTCTCCTCGGAGGAGAAGGGACGCTGAAGATCGGCGCCCCGGTCGTCGAAGGTGCAACGGTGATCGCGACGGTTCTTTCCCACTCGAAGGACGACAAGATCCTCGTCTTCAAGAAGAAGCGCCGGAAGGGATACCGCGTTCTCCGGGGCCATCGCCAGCAGTATTCGCAGATTCAAATTGATACCGTCGGGATGTAGTTGAGAGGGATTTGAAGGTATGGCGCACAAGAAAGGTGTCGGAAGTTCCCGCAACGGGCGCGACAGCAACTCGCAGCGGCTCGGTGTGAAGCGGTTCGGCGGTGAGCTCGTGAATGCAGGGACTATCATCATCCGCCAGCGCGGGACGAAATTCCATCCGGGAGCAAACGTCGGCAGGGGCGGCGACGATACGCTCTTCGCTCTCGCGAACGGCGTTGTCAAGTTCGAGCGCGTCGGAAGAACAAAAACCCAGGTGAGCATCTACCCAGCCGAATGACGCGTCGCGCGAGCCTCTTGCCGCAGCTGTCCGTTCCGCTCTTCTTATCGGGGACTCCACACACCGGGAAGTCACAAACAGATCGGAGACCGTTATGAAGATCACTGTGATCGGTGCAGGTAATGTTGGGGCAACAACTGCGCATCGTCTCGTTGACATGGAGCTTGCCAACGAGGTGGTCCTTGTCGACGTGGCAGAAGGGATCCCGCAGGGGAAAGCGCTCGACATCTACGAATCGACTCCGGTGCACGGCGTCGATGTCAAGATCATCGGCACCAACAGCTACGAAGAGACCGCCAGTTCGGACATCGTCGTCATCACAGCCGGCCTCCCGCGAAAGCCCGGCATGAGCCGCGATGACCTTCTCTTCATGAACGCGGAGATCGTCAAGTCGGTCACAGAGCAGGCAGCCACGAAATCCCCCAATGCCATCCTCATTGTTGTCTCTAACCCCCTCGATGTAATGACATACGCCGCGATGAAGGTCAGCCTCTTCCCGCGGGAACGGGTCATCGGCATGGCCGGGGTCCTCGATACGGCCCGGTTCCGCACCTTCATCGCAATGGAACTCAAAGTCTCCGTGAAGGATGTCACCGCGTTTGTTCTCGGCGGCCACGGCGATTCGATGGTTCCGCTTCCCCGCTACTCCTCCGTCGCGGGGGTTCCACTCCCCGAGCTGCTCTCAAAGGAGGTCATCGACCGTCTTGTGAAACGCACGGCCGGCGGCGGCGGCGAGATCGTGAACTACCTGAAGACCGGGAGCGCCTACTACGCTCCGTCTGCGGCTGTCGCGCAGATGGTGGAGTCGATTGTCCGCGACAAGAAGCAAATTCTTCCCTGCTCTGTGTGGCTCACGGGCGAATACGGATTAAGTGGCGTGGTCGTCGGCATCCCGGTGAAGCTCGGCAAGCGGGGCGTTGAGCAGATCGTACCGATCGAGCTCACCGCGGAAGAATCGGCTGCCCTGGCAAAATCCGCAGAAGACGTGAAGTTGAATATCGCGAAGCTGAAATACTGAGGCCATCGATCATCGAATCGCGGCGCATCCCCTTGCCGGGGCATGCGCCGTCCCTTTAGGTGGCGGGAGCCTTTTGTGGGGCGGGGGTGTTCTATAGAGAGTGGCGATTTCCACCTCCCCCCGTCGGGTCGGGAACCATCTTTCGAAGAGAGGAGACAAGGTCATGAGACAACTACGCTACCGTGCGCTCGCGCGCCTTGCCGCATCCGGAGGGATTGCCGTCCTCGCCCTCCAGCTTGTGTTCATCTCGGGATGCAAGAAATCCTCCAGTCCCACTTCCCCCGGAGGTGGGGGCGGGCTTGGGGATCTCTTCCCGACGCTGAACGGGCATTACTATACCTACGTCGAGTACGAGCTTGACGCGAGCGATAGCCACGTGTCGGGAAGCGAGAGCTACCGCTCCTCAACGGTCGCCGGCGGCCCCGTGACGGTGATGGGGCGCAGTGCATACGTGGTCGTCGACAGCACCTTCGACCACAACGGCGTCTTCGAATCTGTCGACACCCTCTATCTCTCGAAGGACGCAAACGGGGACATCTGGCTGAGCGCGGGCCTCATTGCGAGCGAGATTCCGCCCGGAACGCCGCTCCCCGCTATTCCCGCTTGGTTGCCCGCCCTCAAACAGTCCACCGGCGTAGGGAACGAGTACACGATCATCGCCGCCGACACCACCATCACGGAGCAGGGGATCTCCCTCCGACTTCAGATGACCCTCACCGGACTGATCACTGCGCAGGAGCAGGTTACAACCCCTGCCGGGAACTTCAACGCGTACAAGGGGCGGCTCCGCATCACGGTCGTGGCGAGCGTGTCCGGAACCACGCTCTCGAGCACGACCGCGGACACCTACATGTACCTCGCCCCGGGCGTGGGCCCGGTCCGGATCTATGCTCCCACCACGACCAGCCCGACAGGTGGATCGACGGCCGGGAGCGACCAGCTCCTGAGATACAAGAACTTCTAGTCTCCGGTGTGATCTGCCGCCGTGCGGGGTGGCCCTCCAGCCTCGCACTGCGGACGATTCCCCGCAGCGTCCCGCTCCGCGAGTGCCCTCGAAGATGTCGCTCAAGATAATGATCTGGGCCGAAACCGGCTAGACTGCACTCTTCGCCTCCGTGCCCGACTTCTTGAATCTTCCCGGCCCATTCTCTATATTTCCGTTAGCGCCGCACTCGATCTTACATCTTGGAGGGACCTCATGAACAATCGAATCCGCAACGAGTTTCCCTACCCACTTGCCAAGGCGTACCTTCGCGCGGTGAACGCAGATGAGCCGGTCGAACGGTTCACGCTCGTCGGCTACCTCTTCGAAGTCACACTGAAGTTCATCTCCGCTGTTTCCATCGCCGAGTACATCCAGAGCCGGCGGCGCGACGAGAATGTGAACAGGACGCTTCTTGGCATCAACCGCCCTTCGCTCGGTAACTGGGCGGGGTTCCTCCGCGAGACACTTAGGTTTGACCTTACGCAAAAGACGACCGTCCTCTCCGACCAGTACTTCAAGAAGAATCCCGATCTCAAGAAGTTGATTGCCGCCGTGAATGCGATCAACGAGTATCTCTCACCTGACAGGCCGAGCTCCATCGGCACCGCGTCCCCCGAGATGTTCGTCAACTCAATGGTCAACTACCGGAACAAGACGAAGGGGCACGGGGCCATTCAGAAGCGCGACTGCGTGATGATGAACCCCATTCTCTTCGATGCGGTCGAGGAGTTCATGCTCTCATTTCCCCTTTTCCTCGACTATGAACTCGCGCTTGTGCGTAAGATTGAAGTCGACAAACGAAATAACTATGTGCATCAGCTCGAGAAGATGGACGGGACCGACATCATCAAGACCGCGTACATAGCGGCTCAGCCCGATCCGAACATCCGCGCTGGACACATTGCACTCTGCAGACCTGAAGGGGATCAGATCCGTCCGTTCCTCAGCATGCACCCGATCTTTATTTTCCTTGACGATAAAGAAGATGTCTACGTCCTGAACGAAGGGGAAGGAGCGAGGATTGAATACCTTTGCTACCACCGGGGCGGGCGTGATGCAATCTATACCCCGGATGAGTTGAAGGAAGACTTCGCCGAGTTTTTCGGTGACATCCTGAAGGGGAAGGAGGAGATGTTCGAGACCGCCCCGCCGGCAGCTCCTCCTCCGTTGCGCGAGGCGAGGCCAACGCCCCCGCCGCGGGAACCCGCCCCGGCGGTGCCGCCGGTTGAGAAGAAACCCGAAGCACTGCCGCCTCAGCCCGCTCGCGTGGCGCCGGTGCCACCGCAGCAAGCCGCTGCTCCCGCTCCAATCCCTGCGAAAAAGTCATCGGTGGGAGTCCTCATAGGGATCGTTGTGGCCCTCGTGGTCGTTGCGGCCGTGGCGTACGTTGTGTTTGCGCCGAAGACAGGGGAGCCAACTCAAACGCCCCCCGCAGCTGTCACACAACCTGTCGAGAAGACGACCCAACCGGCGGCGACCGAAAAGAAGGAGGCAGTCACCTCGACAACAACCCCCTCCGCATCGAAAGCCGTTCCATCGGCGAAGACCCAGACCTCAACCACGGGGCAGCCGCCGTCAACGACGCCTCCTCCTGTGGTCACCCCGCCGACCTATTTCGCGGAGGGAGGGTACGATTCGCCGCCAATGGTCGTCGGTGGTTCGAACCGCGTATACGACTACATTGACATGGGCTCGCTCCACATGAGTCCGAGCTTCCGGGGGACGGTGCAGGTCCGCGCCTACGTGAATGAGACCGGGGGAATCGACCGCACCGAAGTCACTCAGGGCATCGACCCGCGATTCGACGGCGCGGCTGCCAACGCGGTTCATCAACTCAGGTTCACACCCGCCAGGAAGGCGGGACAGGCGGTGAAATCGCAAACGACGTTGAGTATCGTGTTTCAGGGACGACCGGAACCGTCAAAGAAGCAGCAGGAGGAAGCCACGCCTCCTCCTCCGTGACCGGCCCGGGCGGAGAACGAGGGAAAGACGGCAGAAACACTCCCCGGCCTGACAGCCGCGGGGGTATGTTGGACTGTCATAGAGGAGACTCACATGAAGTATCGAATGGTACCGCTTCTGCTGATTGTCGTTCTGCTTGCAGCACCTGCCTCCCTCGTTGCTCAGAATGTCCTTGAGGCCCAGAGCACGGGGACGAAGGTGTGGGTTACCGCCGGGGTGAAGGGGTGGTTCGGAAGCTGGAACGTCTTTGCCGACGAGAAGGTCCTCATCACGGACCAGATGCCGCTCTACGACCAGTATGGAAACCTTGTGGGGTACGGAAGCGCCTACCTCGAGGGAAAGGAGTCCGCAACCGGGTTCCTCGGGGGACCGTACCTTAGCATCAAAGCGGGGCAGTTCACGGGGACCGTTATGTTCCAGCCGACCATCTCTTCTTTCCAGCCCAAACTCCCCGTGAAGGGTTATGACCAGTACGGCAATCAAATCACAGTATATGACGCGAGGACCGGCCAGCCCGTCGGGGATCTGACGACAACAATCAAGCGGCAAGACATCAACCTGATCGCAATGTATGCCATTGTCCCGGAGTTCAGCGTCTTTGGCAATCTGAAATTCCTCAACTACAACTTCACTTACAACTTCATGAACGTCAGCGGGGAGGATAAGGTCAGCTATACCGGCTTCGGCGGGGGCGTCAATGGGACGTACCGTTTCCCCGGCTCACCCGCCTACATCTACGGATACCTCGGTGCAATCTACAACACGACGTCGACAAGTGGTTATGAGAGCGAGACTGTCGTCTTCTTTGACGGTGGCGTCGGATACCGGTTCATCGCCGGCGGACTGCGCGTCGAGTCGGGGTCGAAGACGGGGACGAAGACGATCATCGGCCCGATTTTGAGCCTCTACTATACATTCTAGTGCGATGGGTGTGCGGCGGGCGTCCCCGCCGTCAAGCACACGCACGCGATCCCTCTTCTTCAGAAGAGATGATGAAGGGACGACGGGAACTATGAAACGTATCCTCATTTCACTCCTGCTCCTCGCCGTGACGGTGATGATGGTGTCGTTGGACGCAGAAGCTCAGTCGAAAAAGAAAAAACCGACCACTTTGCCTGCCCCCGCGACTACGCAGCCAGAGCCAGTACCACCTCCGACGGTCCACCAGCTCATCGTTAACTCGTTCGTTTCGGACCCGGACCTCGCGACGCACCTCGTCATCACGGACCTTGACGGGACGAGCCCGACGGTTCACATCCAGTTCTACGACGAGAACGGCACGATTCTCTACGACAAGTACGAGATTCTGGCGCAATTTGGAAAGATCAACTACGATATGTATAAGGTGCTCGGCGAGAAGAAGGCAGCCGGCACGGTCCGCGCCGAGTCTCCCACCGGACGCATCGTCGGACAGTACTGGCAGTTCTACAACGATCCCGAAAAGCACGGGTTGAATGTCGCGCTCCCCGCAAGCAACGGCGACGGCTTTTCGAAGCTCCTCTGTGAGCATTTCGGGAGCGTGCCGGACATCACGTCGACCCTTGTCATTGCCAACACGGAGCGCGACAAACCCACCATCGTCAACATCAAGTTCTACGACGACGAAGGGACGATCCTCGCCATGATCCGGAAGGTGATCAGCCCGAACGGACACATCTCCGTCCCGATCCACGACACGCTGAAGGATGCCTTGAAGGACTCGTTCAAGGAGACACTCGTCGGTGTCGTGTACGTTGATGCGGAGGGAGGGCAGCACATCACAGGCGAGTACTGGGAGCGGTCGGATTCTCAGCACTACCAGATCGCGCTCCCGATGGAAGGAACACAAAAGACCCGCTGATCAGACGGGAGCTTTATCGGGGGTCATCGCCGCGTCGGCTTGCTGCCATCTTCCAGGGAGCGGTTTGTGAATTCTCCCCGCATCATGCGCCGTGCCGCAGTCGGATTTCTTGCGAGCACCATCGTCGCCGCGTCCCTACATACAACTCCCCGATCCGTCACCATCGTCATTCCGGACCGGGCTTCCCCTGTCGTTCTGTTCGCTGCCGGCGAGCTGCAAACCGCGTTCAAGCGGGCTGGTGTGGCGACCGAGCTCAAGAAGCAAAGCGAGTCTTCGACGCAGGCCGAGGGAGAAGTGCGATTCGCGCTCTCGCCGGCGCGGGAGCGCGCCGCAGCCGGCTCCGATTCATTGAAGCCGCAGGAATATGCTGTGCACGCGCCGGGTGGAGCGAGTGAAGCATCCATCACGGGTGGGGATGACCGGGGCGTCCTGTATGGAACAATGGACTTCATCCACGATCATCTGACGGGATACCTCGCCGGGACTCCCATCGACTGCCGTGAAGCTCCGCACATTGCGACCCGCGGCATCTGGACATGGGGAGGGCGCATCTACAACTACGAACGTCTCCTCGACAACATGGCGCGCTGGAAGTTCAACTCGATCTGCGTCTGGCACCGGTTCGCCCCGAAGAATGCCCGCGCTCTCGCCGCGTACGCCCGAACGCGCGGTATCGGCGTCGTCTGGGGATACGCGTGGGGATGGGGAATGCCGGTCTGCCCGTCGGATTCGCTCGAGCGTGAGACATGGAAGCGTTATATTATCGAGACCTACCGGACGACGTACGCCGCGGCCGGCGGGGAAGGCGTCTACTTCCAAACCTTCACGGAAGTCTACTCGAAGACACAGTTCTGTCGCTTCGGAGAAAAGTGCCCCAACGGATGCACCAACAAGAGCGCGGGCGAGCTGCTGAGCGGATGGGTGAACCCCCTCGTCGAAGCGTTCGCGAAAGAATTTCCCGGAGTCCGGATCTACTGCGGCGTTCACGGGCACGCGTTCCACGAGAGCCTCCAGGGGCTTGATCGGCTCGACCGCCGGGCGGAGATGGTCTGGGAGGATGTCGGGGCCTTCCCATTCGACTACAATCCCGAGGCGGTGAGGGAGAAAACCTTCAACGAGACGACGGAGTTCGTCGGGCGCCTCGCCTCCGCGCAGGGACCCGGCGGCAACACGCTCTTTGTCTTCAAAGGAATGGTCATGGGGTGGGGTGGCTTCGACCCGATGCTCGTCACCGACGAAGTTGTCCTCACCGAGCTTGCCCGGAAACGTGCGCAGTCATGGCTGCCGCTTGAAACGGGGTGGCGGGAGAATGCAGGCTATGAGTTCCAAATGGTCCGGATCATCGAGAACCTCCCCATCCCCGAGCGTGCGGTGTACGGACTTGTGGAGGACGCGCTCTTCGAAGTGCGCCAGTGGCTGCCGGTGGCTCTCTTTGCAGAGAGCCTCTGGAATCCGCACCGTGACACGGAGGGGCTCATCAAACATATCGAGAACGTTCCGGATGTTGTCTCTGTTGTGAGGTAAGTCGGAATGGAAGCCGCGGTTTTCCTCCTCCGCCCATCACCCGTCCATGAGGACGAAGTCCGATGATCAACGACGAAGATCTCAATCGTCCCCTCGAGCACCATTTCACGATCTTCATCTACCATTTCTTCCACAGCATCCATGAACACGGGCCAAAGCACGAGCTGCACGGAATATTCCGTCGCTGGCTCCCCTGGTTCACCCGCCTTGAGGCGGGCGGACTGAAGGCAGCCCTCGACGATTCCTACTTTTTCCTTCCCTTTGCGAAACGGTTCGTCTTTCCCGAGTTCCAGTCAATCCTCAACTCCCCGGAGGGGTACGATCAGCTCGCACGCACGGCTGAGAGGTTTCGGACCGCGAGCCCCGGTGAACTCCACGCGGCGCTTGCAGCATACCCGGTCATCCACCTCGCACTTCGGCCTGAGGAGTTCGACCGGGTGAAGGACCTCGAGCTCACGCAGGACTTCCGGGGAGAGGCGGTATCGTACCGCGCGGTGCTCGACTGGGCCGACCTGTTCTTTTTCCCGCACGGGAGCGGCTTCCTCGTTCTGAAGGTGCGGCTCGCCGGGACACCGCGCCTCTCGGATGTCATCGAGTTCAACTCTCTCTTCCGGCAGGTCCTGCCGCCGAAGGTGGGCTGGAAAATGGCCGACCTGCGTGCGAAAAACCATCCCGGCATTCACTCAGTCCGTGATCTCGCTGAACACCTTCTGAGCGATGCTACCGCGGACGAGGCATTGCCCGCACGCGAAGGCGCCATCGATGCCGCCCGGCAGGCTATGAGCTTCCAGAGGAGAGAAGCGCGCTACCTCGAGTCCGAGCTTGGGCAGATCTACGGCGACCGCTTTTTCGTCTACTCGTATTCATGCGTCGACTACCCGGACGAATTCCTTGCGGAGAGAATCCCCGGCTGCTCGTTCGACGATGCCGTCGACAAGGTGCTCTATGAATACGGGACGTACACCGGACTCGGTTCGTCGTCGGTCACGGCCGGCAACCTCTGTCCCTCCGCCGAGTACGCCACGCGGCTCATGCGTGAGAACCGCATCTCCCTCTGGCGCAACTGGCGGGCGCTGGCGCTGAGAGAAACAGCTACATTCCTCGCGTTCAAGGAGAACGAGTTCAACCGCGCAGCGCTGCCGCAGAACATCGAGAACGATTACCTCAATCTCTACGTTTACACACTCTACCAGAAGATCGAGCTCTTCAAGTTCTCCTCCGAGCTCCTTCTCGAGGAGAACAATCCGAGACAGAACATGCGGAGCACCCGGCTTCTCGTCGACAACTTCACCGAGTTCCGGAACCGGTTCTGGTTCGTGGAGATCACCAAGCGGCCGCAGGGGGACTTCATCTACGAGAAGTATCAGGAAGGTATGCAGTCACTTCCTCTCTTCGAGGCGGTGAACCGCGAGATCGGAGAACTCAACTCGTACTATGAGATGAAGCTCAGCCGGAAGACGAACTCGGTCCTTGCCGTCCTCACCTTTTTCCTCACACCGCTTGCCCTCACCATGGCGTTCTGGGGGATGAACGTCTTCGACTATGAACACTTCCCATGGAGTCTCTTCGAGCTCTCGGCTGCCGCGGTCCTCTTGATCTCGGTCATCACCTGGTATGTCGTCATGCGCCGGTAGACGGCGCTGCTCCCCCCGCTCTCCCGTTCTCCTTCGCAAGAAGGCCCGCTGCCTCGAGGAGGTGAAACGTCTCCTCGTGAATGGGATGGTTTCTCAACATCGCCGCGGCCTGAAGTTCCACGAAGCGGCCCCCGCTGAGCACGGCAACCTCATCGCACACCAGAAGCGTCGTTGCGATGTCGTGGGAGATGTATAGGAGGGCGAAGCCGCGCTCGTGCTGGATTCCCCTCACGAGTTTCAGGATCTGAATCTGTGTCAGCACGTCGAGCGCAGAAGTGGGCTCGTCGAGGATCAGAACGTCGGGTTGTGCAGCGAGTGCACGGGCGAGAGCCACTCTCTGGCGTTGTCCTCCGCTCAGCCTTCGCGGGAACTCCCTGAGAACGCCCTCGGGGAGACCAACCCGGGCGAGGAGTGCTTCGGGTGATTCCGCGGAATCCCTCACGCCACTGCGGGCTCCGCAGCGCAGCCCTTCGCCAATGGATTCGCGGATGCGCATGTGAGGGTCGAGTGAGGCGGTGTGGTTTTGAAAAAGGAGCTGAACAGCCCCCGTGCCGCCTGCGCTCCCGGGGACCACAACCTTCCCATGGAGGCGGACTGTGCCGGAAGAAGGAGGAGAGAGGCCGGCGATGCACTTCGCGAGCGTCGTCTTCCCACTTCCGCTTGCGCCGATGATACCGAGTGTCCATCCCCCTTCAATGGAGAAGCTGATGCCGCGGAGGATTTCGCGGATCGCACCACGGCGGAAGAGCCCGCGCCGCGCAGTGAACGCGGCGCGGATGTCTTCTACTTCCAGTAGGGACATCGCACGTACCTTTCGGCCGCAGGCGATTCGAGGGGAGGCTCGGATATCCTGCATTTACCTCTGCCCATTCTGCATCGCGGGTAGAAGAGACACCCTTCCGGCGGGAATCCCTCTCTGCCTCCGAACCAGTCGAGAGGCGGGAGGTCATCGATTGAGGCCAGTGACGCGAGGGCGTACTGCACGAGGAGCTGCGAGTAGGGGTGGAGAGGCCTCTCGAAGAATGCCGCACGAGGGGCGATCTCCACGATTCTCCCTGCATAGAGGACCGCGATCCTGTCCGCGTAGCCTTCTGCGACGGCAAGATCGTGCGTGATGAGTAGGATTGAAAGTCCGGAATCGTTTCGGAAGGAGACGATGAGATCGAGGACCTGGCGGCGGAGGGGCGCGTCTATCGCACTCGTCGGCTCGTCGGCGATGAGAAGAAAAGGAGATGTCGCTGTGGCCATCGCAATGAGAACACGCTGGAGTGTGCCGACGCTGAGCTCGTGCGGATATGCATGAAGGACGTGGCTGGGTTCGTCAATGCCCGCACGTCGAAGCTGCGACTCGATGAGAGAGTCATGGGGCGGATGCCCGCCGGCATTCGCTGCCGAGGTGCAGGCGCGAAACTGCTCCTCGATGCTCCGGACCGGACTAAAGGCTTGCGCCGGTTCCTGCAGGATGTAGCGGACGTCGTGCCTCCGGATTTCAAGGAGTTCTTCTTCGCTCATTCGAAAAAGGTCGCGGCCCCTCATCCATGCCGTGCCTCTGATCTCCATTTCCGCCGATGCCGGGAAAAGCCGCGTGAGTGCGTATGCAAGCGTGGTCTTCCCGCATCCACTCTCCCCAACAAGCGCCAGAACCTCCGCTCGCCGGATCGAGAACGAAATGTCCTCGAGAATCCTC
>PEWR01000072.1 GCA_002779395.1 Ignavibacteriales bacterium CG07_land_8_20_14_0_80_59_12 | reverse complement strand
ACAAGTTCGTTGCTTGCTTTTACAGGAGAATCGTATGCCTCGTGGAAAACCATCAAAAGGTAAATGTGCCTGTTGCGGGCACGAGATAGCTAAAAATGGAGTTGCCAAACATTTGGTGGCATGTGCGCAATGGAAAGCTGCCGTCACGAAGGCGGAACACAAAAAGAGCGGTGGTGAAACACTGTATCATCTTCGCGTGCAGGCTGTCGGATTGCCCCAATTCTGGCTGGATGTAGAAATGCGTGGATCGGCCACGCTCCAAGATTTGGATGGGTATCTGCGGGCGATCTGGCTTGAATGTTGTGGGCATATGAGTCAATTTTCGTTTGGTGGTTGGCAAGGTAATGAGATTTCCAAAAAACGTCGCATAGGCGATGTTTTGGAGTTAGGGGCCGAACTGACCCACATCTATGATTTTGGAACCTCCTCAGAGACTCTGATTAAGGCCATCGGTCAACGCGAAGGTAAGCCAGTCACATCTCACCCCATTACGCTCTTGGTGCGGAATGTGATGCCCGAGAGTAAATGTATCGAGTGCCACCAACCGGCCACTTGGTTGTGCATGGAATGTATGTGCGAAGACAATGTGTGGGGGACATTGTGTGAAGAGCATGCGAAAAGCCATCCCCATAACAATTATGGAGAACCCGTGCCGTTGGTCAATTCGCCTCGTGTGGGTTTGTGTGGTTATACCGGGCCAGCGAAGCCACCGTATTGAGTTAGGGGAAGTGTGCCCAGAAAGCGCATGCACCCGACTTGGCCTACTGCTGGAAAAGGTGGCGAGTCTTTCCCGAGGAGGTTGTGGTGGGCAAGCGGCTCTTTGTCCGGCCCGGCCAAGCTCAGGAGAGCAACCCGACGGGCCATCCTTCCATCCTCTGAGAAGAGAGGTTGCTCACAGAGCCGGGACTCGCTTGTAGGGATGGTACCACCCCGAGGTCTTCTTGATGAACGAGAACGCCGGGGCGCCTGGGAAGATCGGGGTCCGGCGTATCTCATACGGATCGGACCAGAAGTCCCTGCCACCTGAGTCCGTCGCAATGCCGAATGAAAAACCTGCCCTTCTGACGAAGGACTTTATCTCAGTGTTGAGAGCCAAGAGCTCGGACTATATCCTGCACCATCCTGCCTGTGTCGAAAGGCATCCGGATCCCGCTGTCGCCGAAGTTAGTCCTGAGGGCGTGCCCGGCTGTCTGCGGAGTTATGATCCCCACGTATTCCGATTCTCCGATCGCGAGGACGGATGCATCCAGAGGCGAGTGGAAGGTGTCGGAGATGATCGTCACCCTGTGCCCTGCACGGCTCTGTTCGTTTGCGAGCGCGGCGACGTAGGTCTCCGCTCCGGTTACCTCAAACTGCGACAGCACGTGGAGGATATTCATAGTCGCGGGGCGTCACGTGGATCGACGGTTCTGAATGTCGGGCCCGACTCACCGATTTCTCGACGGCGATTCCTGCGGGTCGAACGCGGCTTACGTTGGCGATGGTCTGTGACGGAGTTCCCTGTGCACTGAAGATTAGCAGATTCGTCCGGCTGATGCAAGGGTCCACGCCGGCGCCGATCTCGCCAGCAGTTGCGATTGCAGTCCGGTTCCTGTGCTTCCGAGTCCGGTTGCAAGTCTGAGTCCCTCTTCTTATGTTACGGAGGCCGGGCTGGCCTTCCCGGAGATACCGGCGATTCTTCAAGTTCCACGGACTCTCGATACATTCTTCTCCGTTGTGTTGGTCGGGTAAGCGGCGGCGGACGTCTCCCGCCGGTCAGCTCTGCAGGCAGTTTCTCGAATCTTCGCGGAGACTCATGCCATGACATCCCTCATCCCTGAGATGAAAGAATCACTCGGCGATCTTCAGGGGTTCGCCGATGAAGCCATCTCCCTGCTTCAAGCAGGCTCCATTCCCTTGCGGCTCTGGAAGCGTGACGCAGGAATATGGACAGCCGATCCGCTCCAACAGCAGGCGATCAGAAACCGTTTAGGATGGCTGGACGTTGCGAGTTCGATGCTCAACGCATGCGACGAAATCAACGAGTTCGTGAACGGTATTCGGGCCGACGGCTTCACCCACGCGGTTCTCCTCGGTATGGGTGGGAGCAGCCTCGCGTCCGAGGTGCTGCGCGGTTCATTCGGGGTTGCCAAGGGTTTTCTTGATCTGAGCGTGCTCGACAGTACCGATCCATCCGCCGTGCGCGGGGTCGAGCACATGATCCCCATCGAGAAGACTCTCTTCATCGTTGCCACGAAGTCCGGGACAACCACGGAAACGGTCTCTCTCTTCAGCTACTTTTACGAGAAGATGGTCTCGGTGAAAGGGACGGCGGCGGGAAGAAGCTTCGTGGCGATCACGGACCCCGGCACATCGCTCATCTCTTCTGCGGTCCAGAAGGGGTTTCGCCGCGTTTTCCTCAATCCGCCGGACATCGGCGGCCGCTTCTCCGCCCTTTCATACTTCGGACTGATCCCGGCTGCCCTGATAGGGATCGATGTGCAGCGTTTCCTCGAATCCGCGAAGGAGATGCAGGAGCGCTGTGCTCCGTCGGTACCTTCTGCGGGCAATCCGGGGATGCGTCTCGGCGCGCTCCTTGCCGCCGCGCATCGTGCCGGGCGGGACAAAATCACCTTCGTGCTCGGTAATGAGATCAGGAAGCTCGGACTCTGGCTCGAACAGCTCATTGCCGAGAGCACCGGAAAGGAGGGGAGGGGGCTCGTGCCTGTTGCCGGCGAGCCTGAGGGGAAGATCGGAGTGTACGGAGACGACAGGTTCTTCGTGTCGATCTCCGCCGGTCTCCAGCTCGATGGGACCCAAGATAGGGAGCTCCGGTCGCTCAAGACCGCCGGACATCCAGTGCTCCGGATTCACCTGGAGGATCTCTACGACATCGCGGCGGAGTTCTACCGCTGGGAGATGGCAACGGCCGCCGCCGGCGCGCTTCTCGGCGTGAATCCGTTCGACGAGCCGAACGTCAAAGAAAGCAAGGACATGACGAGGCAGGTCCTCTCGGTCTTCCAGGAGACCGGCACATTCCCGACCGAGCATCCCCGCGTTGAGTGCGGTCCTCTCCGGCTCTTCGCCGACGATGCGACTGTGAGCGAGCTCCTCCGTGTGCCGCCCAGTCGTTTCCCCGGCGTGACATGTGCCGGACTTCTCAACGCTCATCTCCGCCGCGTTGGGCCGGGCGACTACATCGCCCTTCTTGCTTTCCTTCCGCCGTCGAACGAGGCTGATCGCCTCCTCGGTTCGATGAGGGAGGAGCTTCGCGACCGTCTGTGCGCCGCCACAACATTCGGCTACGGTCCGAGGTATCTGCATTCCACCGGCCAGCTCCACAAGGGAGGGCCCGACATTGGTCTCTTCGTTCTGATCACGGCGGAGAACGCCGAAGAGATCCCGGTCCCGGACACCGGGTACACCTTCGGTACTCTCATCCTAGCCCAGGCGCTGGGCGACCTGCAGGTTCTCCGGAACCGCGGGCGAAGAGTGATCCGTGTGGACCTTGGAGTGAACGTGATCGACGGCCTCGAGCTTCTTTCGAGCATCGTGAGGAACGTGCTGGCCTCCTGAGGGGGGACCCCGGCTCCCCACCACCCTTGTTCTGAACAACCGCGGTTTCTTCAGAGGCAAGAGGACGCGGCGCTTCCTTTCCTTCACTCCCCAAGCGTCCCATTTTCCATGGAACTCAGCGAGATGGAGAGGACGTTGTAGAGTTCATGAGCGATCCACCTTCGACTGCAGGTCTTTGCCGACTGGCAGGGACGGTACCGCGAAGGTGTTATCTGCTACCTGAAGAACCGCCGGGTGCGCGCCGTTCTCCTCTGGAATGTGTGGGGTCAGGTCGACGCTGCACGCGGACTCATCGGTGACCGTGGTCCGTTTGAGCCGGCTGACCTGAAGGGGCGCCTGCCTGCCTGAGACTCTTTGCATTTCCGTGGGCCTCGGTGTATATTCTCCAATGCCGCGCAGTTGGCGCGGCTTTTTGTTGCACCAGTCTGAAGGACCTTCATGAACGCCCCCGTCCGTGTCCGATTCGCACCGAGCCCCACCGGCAACCTCCATGTCGGCGGCCTCCGGACCGCACTCTACAATTACCTTTTTGCACGGAAGAACAACGGCGTCCTCGTGCTCAGGATCGAAGACACCGATCGCACACGGTACCTTGAGGGGGCGGTCGAAAACCTCATCGGCACGTTGAAGTGGGCTGGCATCCGGTACGACGAGGGCCCCGACGTCGGCGGGCCGTCCGGTCCGTACGTTCAGTCGGAGCGGCTCTCGCTCTACAGGGATCACGCAAAGAAGCTTCTCGAGACAGGGAGAGCGTACCACTGCTTCTGCACAGAGGAACGTCTTGAGCTGATGCGGAAAGAGCAGCCGAAACGCGGATTGCCTCCGAAGTACGACCGGGCATGCCTGCGTCTGACACAGGAGGAGATCAAGGAGAAGCTTGACAGCGGCACGCCGTTCGTCCTCCGCATGAAGATCCCCGACTCGCGCGTTGTCTGGTTTCACGACCACATCCGAGGCGAGGTCGAGTTCCAAAGCGGCCAACTCGATGACCAGGTCCTCTTGAAGTCAGACGGCTATCCGACCTACCATCTTGCGAACGTCGTCGACGACCACCTCATGCAAATCTCCCATGTCATCCGCGGGGAGGAGTGGCTCTCGAGCACTCCGAAGCATGTGCTTCTCTATGAGTTCTTTGGCTGGGAGCCGCCCGAGTTTGCTCACCTGCCGCTCCTTCTCAATCCCGACCGGAGTAAGCTCAGCAAGCGACAGGGAGATGTCGCAGTCGAGGACTATCGTCAGAAAGGTTATTTGAGCGAGGCTCTTGTAAATTTTATCGCTTTTCTCGGATGGAATCCGGGTGACGAGCGGGAGATATTCACCTTGGATGAACTGATAAGGGAGTTTTCGTTGGAACGCGTCGGAAAAGCCGGTGCGGTGTTCAATGTCGAGAAGCTGAACTGGCTGAATTTCCAACACCTCCGGAAGAAACCCGATGCCGAAGTTCTCGTCATGCTCAAGGAGTACCTGACGCAATCTGCCGTCGACAGCAAGCATTTCGATGATGAATATCTGCTGGGGGTCATTGGTGCTATGCGTGAAAGGGTGATGTTCGTAAAGGATTTCGTCGAGAAGAGTCCGTATTTCTTTCAACGTCCCGTGCAGTATGACCTGGATGTTGTGAAGAAGAGATGGAAGACAGAAACAACAGAGCAGCTGAAGGTACTGATTGGGGAGTTCTCCCGATTGGAAAATCCACAGAAGGAGGATTACGAAGCGGCACTTCACCGCGCAGCCGAAACAATGAAGATCGGACACGGGGATTTGATTCACCCCCTGCGGTTGGCAGTTTCGGGAATGGGTACTGGTCCTGGTTTGTATGATATCCTGTTCATTCTCGGCAAGGACGAAACGATCCGGAGAACCACCTCAGCAATCAAGAGATTAGAGTGACAACTCTGGAGAAGGACAAGAGTCTGGAGAACAATAGGACAAACGGCGAATTGCCGGAACGGAAGAACTTTATCCGTGAGATTATCAACGATGATTTGAGAACGAACAAATTCGGCGGCAGGGTCCATACTCGTTTCCCTCCAGAGCCGAATGGATACCTTCACATCGGTCATGCGAAATCCATTTGCCTCAATTTCGGGCTTGCCAGAGACTACAATGGACTCTGTAACCTGCGATTCGATGATACGAATCCGACCAAAGAGGAAGTGGAGTACGTCGAATCAATCGAGCGCGATGTCCGGTGGCTCGGTTTCGATTGGGGAGACAGGCTCTACTATGCATCCGACTACTTTGAGCAGCTCTACGAGTACGCCGTCCAGTTGACCAAGAAAGGAAAGGCGTATGCATGCGACCTGAGCCCCGATGAGATTCGGGAGTACAGGGGTACGCTGACCGAGCCCGGGAAGGATAGTCCCTACCGGAACCGAACTGTGGAAGAGAATCTGGATCTCTTTGAGCGGATGCGCAACGGGGAGTTCCCCGATGGTTCTCGGACACTGCGCGCAAAGATCGACATGGCATCGCCGAACCTCAACATGCGCGACCCTGTCATGTACCGCATTCTGCACGCTGCACACCACCGGACAGGCGACAGGTGGTGCATATATCCGATGTATGACTGGGCGCACGGTCAGTGCGATTCGATCGAGAGAATAACCCATTCGATCTGTACACTTGAGTTTACAGATCATCGTCCACTGTATGATTGGTTTCTTGCTGAGCTTGGAGTATATCATTCGCAGCAGATCGAGTTCGCGCGGTTGAACCTGACGTACACCGTGATGAGCAAACGAAAGCTCTTACAGCTCGTGCAGGAGGGGTATGTCAATGGCTGGGATGATGCACGTATGCCGACGATTTCGGGTCTGCGCCGCCGAGGATACACACCGGAGTCCATTCGCAATTTTGCAGACCGCATTGGAGTCGCAAGAAGCGAGAGCACCTCGGAGGTGGCGTTGCTCGAGGATTGTTTGCGAGACGATCTGAACAAGCGCGCACTCCGTGTGATGGCAGTTCTACGTCCGCTCAAGCTGGTCATCGAGAACTATCCCGACGGAGTTGTCGAGGAACTTGATGCAGTGAACAATCCCGAGGATTCCTCGATGGGTGTGCGGAAGGTTCCTATCTCCAGGGTTCTCTACATCGAACAGGACGATTTCCGGGAGCATCCGCCGAAGAAGTACTTCCGGCTGTCACCCGGAGCCGAGGTCCGATTGCGGTATGCGTATATTGTCAAATGCGTCGGTGTCGTAAGGAACGAGAAGACCGGTGAGATCACCGAGCTGCGATGCACGTACGACCCCGAAACAAAAAGCGGTTCCTCCCAGAGTGGCCGCAGGGTGAAAGGTACGATTCATTGGGTCTCTGCTCTGCACGCTGTAGATGCGGAAGTCCGCCTGTACAGTCGGCTTTTCAGTGTTGAGAATCCAAGTGGTGAGAACTGGAGAGATTTCATCAATCCCGACTCACTCGAAGTCCTAAGACAGTGCAAGGTTGAACAGAGTTTGGCAACAGCCAAGCCGCAGGATCGCTTTCAGTTCGAACGTCTTGGGTATTTTTGCGTGGATGACGATTCGAGGGAGGGCGCTCTCATATTCAATCGGGCGGTCACACTACGGGACACCTGGGCAAAGATCGAGAAATCCTGAAGCGGCTGTACTTCCATAGGAACCGGTCCGGGGAGGCCGGAATCGCTTGTCTTGCTTCTTCCCCGCCGAATGGATATATTTTCCTCTGTTTTTTTCCGGCACGGTCCGAATGGGAATAGACTACAGCCTCATCCGTCTCAAGAACGCCGCGTTCTATGCGTACCACGGTGTGATGTCCGGGGAACAGACTCTCGGCGGGAAGTTTGAGGTCGATGTGGAACTCTACTGCGACTTCACGCCGGCCGCCGAAACGGATCACCTCAAGGAGACCGTCGATTACGAGCGGGTGTATGGATTCATTGAGAAGATTGTGACCGGAAGGAAGTACTATCTCGTCGAAACTGTGGCACGAACAATCGCGAAGGAGCTGCTGAAGGAATTCAGCAAGGTGGAGCGCGTCGTCGTTCGCGTCCGAAAACGGAGCGCTCCGATCAAGGGCGTGATCGACTACGTCGAAGCTGAATTCTCTGAATCACGATCCTGATATGGCACACACATATCTTTCTCTCGGCTCGAACTTGAGTGACCGGCTTCTTTACCTCCGCCGGGCAGTTCAGCACCTCTCGAGTATTCCAGATTCACGCCTCTGCGGGATATCACCCATCTATGAGACCGAACCGGTCAGCCCTATTGCGCAGGGGGACTTCCTCAATCTCGCGATTTCCTTCGAGACCGGCCTTGCGCCGGAACCACTGCTCCGGACTCTGAAGGATGCCGAGCGTGCAGCGGGGCGGACTGCGAGCCCCCGCTGGGGACCCCGCGAAATCGACATCGACATCCTGTTCTACGATGATCTTGATGTTGCGTTTGACGGCCTCGTTATCCCACATCCGGAAATGCATCTCCGCCGGTTTGTTCTTGCTCCGCTCGCGGACATCGCACCGGATCTCGTTCACCCGCGCCTTGGGCTTACCGTCCGCGAGCTCCTTCAAGTGTGCCCCGATGCCCACCGGGTGCAGCCGTTTGAGCTGGTCCAAGGAATCGTCTAACCATCTACGGGAGGACTGTTGGCCGCTATCGACAGTGACATCCGGTACATTGCAGTCGAGGGGAACATCGGAGTGGGGAAGACGAGCCTCTCCACCATGCTTGCCGAACAGCTTAGCGCGAAACTGGTGCTCGAACAGTTCGAGGAGAACCCGTTCCTGCCGATGTTCTACAAAGACCCCGAACGGTATGCGTTCCAGACGCAGATATTCTTTCTCCTGAGCCGGTACCGCCAGCAGCAGGAGCTTTTCCAGGCGGACCTGTTCCACCAGTTCGTTGTCACCGACTACATTTTCGAGAAGGACAAGATCTTCGCCTACCTCAACCTGCAGGATGACGAACTCAAGCTTTACGAGAACATCATCGGGTACCTCGAGAAAAATATTCCCACGCCGGATCTTGTTGTGTACCTCCAGTCGAACGTCGAGCGGCTCGCCTCGAACATCAGGATGCGAAGCCGCCCGTACGAAAAGGACATGTCCCAAGAGTACCTGAAGGATCTCAACGACGCATACAACTACTTCTTCTTCCGTTACAAGACATCGCCGCTCCTCATTGTGAACGCGACGGAGATTGATTTCGTGAGCGTCAAGGATGACTTTGACAACCTTCGCGCGGAGATCCTGCAGCCGAATCCGGCCCCGGTACGCTACTACAATCCCCCGCCGCGGAAGCGCTGACAATGTCTCTCTTCCGATGGATCCTGTTTCTTCTCTTCTTCTATCTTCTGTGGCGGTTCATCCGCGGGCTTCTCAGCGTACTCAAACCAACCGCCGGAGGCCGCCGGGGGCGTGCCGGGGGTGGGCCTTCCGCCAGCGGGTCGCCTCCGAAGGACCGGCCCATCATCCCGGAGGACCAGATTCAAGATGCGAAGTACGAGGACGTCGATGACAAGAAGTAATCCGCCTCTGGAGTGAGAGCCGTGCCGCCGCTCTCTTCCCATGCCGCAGAACAGGATTGAAAACGCACGGCGGATCCTCGTCGTCCGGCAGCACGATCAGCTCGGGGACATGCTTGTCGCCGTTCCTCTCTTGCGCGCTCTGAGAAAGAAGTTCCCGGATTCCCTCATCGCTGTCGTTGCCCGCCCGAAGAACGCCGCTCCTCTCCGTCACCATCCGTACATCGACAGGCTCTTCGTTTTTGACAAGGAGCGGTTCTGGTCCGCACCCGCAGAACTCCGCCGGTTTTTCCTGGGCGTGAGGGACTTTGAACCGGACGTCGCAATCGTTCCCTTCACGAACTCATTCTCCACCACAAGCTCCCTCATTGCATTCGCCAGCGGTGCCCCGGTCCGCATCGGCGTCCGGCGCATCGGCGCGGAGCGGAACGCTCTCTCAGGGCTCTGCACGCATACCGTCGATCTCGACTGGTCGGCTGACCCGCATCGACATCAGACGCTCCGGAACCTCGACGCCGCCGGATCGCTTGCGCTTTCGACCGACGACCTTCGCCATGAGATTGGTTTCTCGGCGGAAGAGCTCGAATCGGGACGCCGCGCTGCCGAAGAGATCCGGTCGAGCCGCCCGTCCCTCGTGGGATTGCACGTCGGTGGGAAAGCGACAAACCGCTGGCCCGCGGAACGATTCGCCGCTGTCGCAGACCGCCTCCGGGATGAGCTTGGCGCTGCCGTCTTCCTCACCTCAGGACCCGTCGATTCGGGTCCGGTGGCGAGGTTCCTCGCCGCGTCGTGCGAACGCCCCGCTCTTGTCCATGGACTGCCGCTGAGACCGGTAGCTGCCATCATCCATCATGCGTCGCTCTACCTCACGAACGATACCGGGATGATGCATGTCGCGGCGTCGACCGGATGCCCAACGCTGTCGCTCTTCGGTCCGACGGACCCACTGCAGTGGGCCCCGCTTGGCGATAGTCACAGGTACCTCCTCAGCCCCTCGGGGACCATGTCGGACCTCTCGCTCGATGATGTGTTCGAAGCGGCCGGGGACATGCTGAGGGTGCGGCGCGACCCGACGGTTGCCTCGTGAACGGGCTCGCCGGGAGGTGTTTCTCGTGAGAATACCCTTGAAGGTACCGGGGGTATTTTGTATATTGATTTTTTACGCAGTGACTTCTGAGACTGCGGGGGCTACACTCCACCGTCGGACCGCTTAACCGTTTCGGTGCGAATCCCGAGGGGTTCCCACGCCGACGGTCTGGGTCCCGGCAGAAGAACTCGCATTGCACGTCGATCTTTTTCACAAGGTGCATTGAATGGATAGGGTTTACATTGGCGAACTGCGGGCGCACATCGGTGACAGAGTGACCATTCGCGGATGGGTCCACAACAAACGGTCGAGCGGAAAGATCCGTTTCCTCCTCGTCCGCGACGGGACGGGGGTGGTTCAGTCGGTCCTCTCGAAAGGTAACGCACCGGACGAGCTCTTCCAGCTCTTCGATGAGCTTACACAAGAGAGCTCGCTTGCCGTTCGAGGCACGGTCCGCGCCGATGAGCGGGCTCCGGGCGGCGTCGAGCTCACCATCGAGGAGATCCAGCTCCTCCAGCTCGCGCAGGATTACCCGATCACACCGAAGGAGCACGGGATTGAGTTCCTCATGGACCTCCGCCACCTATGGCTCCGTTCTTCGAAGCAGCATGCAATCCTTCGGATCAGGCATGAGGTGATCCGTGCGATCCGCGAGTTCTTTGACGGGCGAGGGTTCACACTCGTCGACGCCCCCATCTTCACCCCCGCAGCATGCGAGGGGACAACGACGCTGTTTGAGACCGAGTACTTCGACCTCGGAAAGGCATACCTCACCCAATCCGGGCAGCTTTACGCTGAGGCGGCCGCGATGGCGCTCGGGAAGGTCTACTGCTTCGGCCCGACGTTCAGGGCGGAGAAATCGAAAACCCGCCGCCACCTCACGGAGTTCTGGATGGTCGAGCCCGAGGTCGCCTTCAACGACCTCAACGACGATATGGATCTTGCCGAGGCGTTTGTCGAGCATATCGTCGGGTCCGTCTTGGGAAACCGTGCCGCCGAGCTGAAGGCGCTCGAGCGCGACACGCGCCTGCTCGAGAATGTGAAGAGGCCGTTCCCCAGGATCTCCTACGGCGAAGCCGTCGAGATTCTCCACAAGAACGCGCTTCCCTTCGAGTGGGGGAATGACCTCGGCGGGACTGACGAGACCGTGGTCTCGCAGCAATTCGACCGGCCGGTCATGGTGCACCGGTATCCCGCTAAGATGAAGGCGTTCTATATGAAACGCGATCCGGCGAACCCCGATCTCGCACTTGCAGTCGACGTTCTTGCGCCCGAGGGGTACGGTGAGATCATCGGCGGAAGCCAGCGCGAGGACGATTATGAGACCCTCCTCAGGCGACTCGAGGAGAACGGTCTTCCCCGCGAGCCCTTCGAGTGGTACCTCGACCTCCGGCGCTACGGTTCGGTACCACACGCAGGCTTCGGGCTCGGCCTCGAGCGCACCGTCGCATGGATCTGCGGCCTTGACCATATTCGTCAGACAATCCCGTTCCCCAGGACAATCTACAGACTTAGGCCATGACGCCGCTGCTGCAGGCAGAGCACCTTGTCAAGAAGTTCGGTGACCTCGCGGCGGTGGACGACGTCTCGTTCTCAGTCGACGGGGGGATGATTTTTGGCCTTCTCGGGCCGAACGGCGCCGGGAAGACCACAGCCATCCGGATGATCCTCGGGATCACCTTCCCGGACTCCGGACGCGTTCTTCTCGGCGGGGAGGAGTTCTGCAATCGGCACAGAAACAGCGTCGGCTATCTCCCGGAGGAGCGTGGTCTCTACCGGAAAACGATGGTCCTTGAGACCGTCGAGTACTTCGCAGTCCTTCGGGGGATGCCCCGCAGCCAGGCGCGCCGCAGCGCGGAAGCTTGGCTGAAGCGCCTCGAAATGTGGGGGGAGCGCTCCAGGAAGCTTGAAGAGCTCTCGAAGGGAAACCAGCAGAAGATTCAGTTCATCGTCTCCGTGGTTCATTCGCCGAAGCTGGTTATCCTCGACGAGCCATTTGCTGGACTTGACCCGGTGAACCAGTCTGTCCTGACCGACATCCTTCTTGAGCTGAAAAAGCAAGGGACGGCGGTCATCCTGTCGACACACCAGATGGACCAGGCGGAGAAACTCGCCGACCCGCTTCTCCTCATCGACCTCGGACAGGTTGTCCTCAACGGGCCTCTCACCGAGATCAAGCGACAGTACGGAACGGACACGATCCGGCTTGAGTTCGACGGCGACGGCTCCTTCCTTGCTTCGTCGCCGTCGGTGAAGAAGGTGCACCTTTATGAGAACTGCGCCGAGATTCAGCTTGCTGATCATATATCTCCCCAGGATCTCCTGAAGGAGGCGGTCGCACGCATCTCAGTCCGACGGTTCGACATCTCCGAGCCCTCGCTCAACGCGATCTTCCTGCAGGTCGTGCAGGGAGGAGGTGCCGCATGAAGTCGAAATGGGTTACCGTTGCGTGGTGGGAATACATCACAAAAGTCCGGACGAAGACGTTCCTTCTCTCGCTCATTGTAACGCCTGTATTTCTGTTCGGCCTCACGTTCGTGCCTTCAATCCTGGCGACAAGGCCGGATTCGGAAGCGCACGTCGTCGGTGTCATCGACCAGACTGGGGAGATTGCCGGACACCTTGACACCCTCCTACGGAGCCGCCAGAAGCTGCCAGATGGACAGCCGGCGTTCCTCGTACGTCCGATTCAGGCGACCTCCGACACTGCCGCGGATCTCCGCGCCGCGCTGGATCTCCTTGTGAAAGAGAAGATTGTTGGCTATCTCATCATCCCCGCATCAATTATGAAAGACGGAAAAGCGGAATATCGCTCACAGAATGTCGGGAACCTCAAAGTGCTCTCTGCCCTTGAAGGGGGGCTGAAGGATGTTGTTGTGCGGCAGCGGATGCGGCGGGCGGGCGTCGACCCGGGCCTCGTGGAGAAGCTCGACCGTTCCATCGACCTGACCGCGTTGAAGGTCTCGAAAACCGGGGAGGCGGAGGAAGGGGACTTCATGCAGCTTTTCCTGACCTCCCTGGCTTTCATCATAGCGATGTTCTTCCTTATCATTACGACCGGGCAGATGCTCCTTCGGAGCACGATTGAAGAGAAATCGAACAGGATCATCGAGGTGCTCGTCTCATCCTCTCCCTCACTGGATCTCATGGCGGGGAAGATCATCGGACTGAGCATGCTCGGAATCACGCAGGTCGCCGCGTGGGCAATCCTCGGCCTCGTGGTCGCCCTCTCGGCCTCGGTCGTGACGGTCACGCTGGGACAGCTTGCGCTGTTCCTGTTGTACTTCATTCTCGGGTACCTCTTCATCTCGGCCCTTTTTGTCGCGGTGGGATCGGTGCTCACGACCGAACAGGAGGCACAGCAGTGGACGGGGTATCTTTCGATGATCTTCACTCTGCCGCTGATATTCATCATTACCGGGGTGGAGAACCCGAACTCGCCGATTCTGCGTATCCTGGAGTTTGTCCCGTTCTTCACGCCGATGATCATGGCGCAGAAGATACCGCTGACGCCGATCCCCGCGTGGGAAATCGGTGCAACCGTGCTCGTTCTTGTCGCTTCGGTGATCCTCAGCATGTGGGCGGCCGGAAAGATCTTCCGCGTCGGCATCCTTATCACCGGGAAGCGCCCGTCGTTCGATGAGGTGGTGAGGTGGTTTCGGTCAGCCTGATGAGGGCAAAGAAGCACCGTTAATCCTTCGATATTGAGCTTGGGACTTTCATGGAAAGAATCCTTTTCTTCGTCCTCGCCGCGGTTGCACTTGTCTCGGGCGTCCTCCTCGTCACGCGCCGCAACCCGGTTCTGAGCGTGATTTACCTCGTGGTCAACTTCTTTGCGCTTGCGGGACTCTACCTCCTCCTCAGCGCACAGTTCATCGCCGCTATCCAGATCATTGTGTACGCGGGCGCCATCATGGTCCTGTTCCTTTTCGTGATTATGCTCCTGAACCTCGGTGATGAGGAGAAACTGGCGGAACATGTCAACGCGAGGAGGATCGCCGGCGTAGCACTTGCAGTAGCGCTCGGTGTGGAGATTGTAGCCGTGTTCCTCGTGAAGGCCGGATCGGGGCTGGCGGTGAAATCGCCCGCTGCGGCGGCCATCGGGACCGCTGAGGGGGTAGGGAGGGCTCTCTTCACCAGGTTCCTTCTCCCGTTCGAGGTCACGTCGCTTCTTCTCCTCGCGGCCATCGTCGGGGCAATCCTTCTCGCGAAGAAAAAGATGGACTGAGCGGGCTGCTCCGTCTCCGCTCCGCGGCCGGACAAGCACTGAAAGGCTGTCATGATTCCACTCGACTACTATCTCATTCTCAGCGCGCTCCTCTTCACCTTCGGCGTCATCGGCGTCGTCATCCGCCGGAACGTGATCATCGTCTTCATGTCCATCGAGCTTATGCTGAACTCGGTGAACCTCACGCTCGTCGGTTACTCGGCATACCTCGGCGACCCGACAGGGCAGATGCTTGTTTTCTTCGTGATCGCCGTGGCCGCCGCCGAAGCGGCGGTCGGACTCGGCATCGTCATCGCCCTATTCCGGCTGCGACGAACGGTGAACGTCGATGAGATCAACATCCTGAAGTGGTAGCGCCTAACGGGTCGTCCTTCTTCGTCGCGAAAGGCAGAGAATGTATCCTGTCATCGGCACCGTGCTTCTCTTTCCCCTCGTGGGATTCGTTGTCAATGGGCTCCTCGGCTCACGGCTGAAGTCCGAGAAAATCGTCGGCTGGATCGGGAGCGGTGCGGTGGGGCTCTCGTTCCTTGCAGCCGTCGTCACGCTCCTCCAGATGCTTTCCGTCCCCGCCGACCTCAGGGCCCAGACCGTCAACCTCTTCACGTGGATCACGGCCGCGACCGGAACGGAGGGCTCCCTCAACGTTTCCGCCGCCCTCCTCGTCGACCAGCTTTCGATTGTGATGGTCCTCGTCGTGACCGGGGTGGGCTTCCTCATCCACGTCTACTCCATCGGGTACATGCACGTTGACCGTGGGTTCTGGCGCTTCTTCTCGTACATGAATCTCTTCATCTTCGCGATGCTTGTCCTTGTCCTCGCAGACAACTTCCTCCTCCTTTTCCTCGGATGGGAAGGGGTGGGCCTCTGCTCCTACCTCCTCATCGGGTTCTGGTACGACCGGAAGTTTGAGAAGTCGACGACAAGCGATGCGGCAAAGAAGGCATTCATCGTCAACCGGATCGGCGATTTCGGTTTCCTCCTGGGAATGTTCCTCGTCTTCACGACGTTCGGCACTCTGAAGTTTGTCTCGGTTAGCCGTCAGGCGATGGCGTTCGCGCCCGCCGATCCGCGCATCTTCTGGATCACGCTCCTCCTTTTTGTCGGCGCCACCGGGAAGTCCGCGCAGATCCCGCTTCACGTTTGGCTTCCCGATGCCATGGCGGGCCCGACCCCCGTGAGCGCCCTCATCCATGCCGCGACGATGGTGACGGCGGGTGTGTACATGGTCGCACGCACCTCCGTCCTCTACGCACTCTCGCCAGCGACGATGACCATTGTCGCTATTGTGGGTGGAGCGACGGCGCTCCTCGCAGCGACAATCGGGCTCGTTCAGAACGACATCAAGAAGGTCCTTGCCTACTCAACCATCAGCCAGCTCGGGTACATGTTCGTTGCCGTGGGCGTGGGTGCGTACGCCGCCGGCATGTTTCACCTCATGACGCACGCGTTTTTTAAGGCGGTCCTCTTCCTCGGTGCGGGAGCGGTGATCCATGGGATGCATGATGAGCAGGACATCCAAAAGATGGGTGGACTGAAGAAGTACCTGCCGACCACATACTGGACCTTCCTCGTTGCGGCGCTCGCGATCTCCGGCATTCCCCCCCTCTCCGGGTTCTTCAGCAAGGACGAGATCCTCACGAAAGCCCTCTTCAACGGCTCCACGCTTTTGTGGCTTGTCGGCTTTCTCACGGCGGGACTTACGGCATTCTACATTTTCCGGCTCTTCTGCCTGATATTCGAGGGGAAGCCGCGGTACTCCGCCGAGATTCATCCGCACGAAGCACCCCCGGCGATGCGTATACCTCTCATCATTCTCGCGTTTCTCTCGATAGGCGGCGGATGGGTTGGCATCCCGGCCGCGCTCGGCGGCGGAAACTGGTTCGGGCGCTGGCTCGAGCCTGTGTTCCAGCCCGCGGCAAGCGTGAGCCTTCTCGTTCCTGACGAAAGCCGCGTCATCGAGCACCTCCTCATGGGGTTGACATTCCTTCTTGCGGTCGGCGCCATCTTCGGCGCGTACGTCCTCTACATAAAGAGGGAGGAACTGGTGAAGTCGCTCCGTCATCGCTTCGCCGGTCCGTACAAGGTCCTCCTGAACAAGTACTACGTTGACGAAGCGTACGATGCGGCGGTGGTGACACCGATCGTGAAAGGGTCGCAGAAGCTTCTCTGGAAGTGGTTTGACGTCGGGATCGTCGATGGGGCTGTGAACGGTGTGGCGAGGCTTTTCTGGCTCTTCAGCAACGTCACGCGGCGCGTCCAGACCGGCGTCGCCCAGAGCTATGCCGTGGTCTTCATGCTCGGGATCTTGTTCGCCATCTGGTGGCTCGTCTTTTAGGAACTCTGAAGGTGTGCTCCATGTCTCTTGATGCCCATCTGCTCACGCTGATCGTCTTTCTTCCGCTCGCGGGAGCGCTCCTCCTTCTCCTCGTCCCCTCTCGCTCTGTGGTTGGCGTGAAGTGGGCGGGCGTGTTCACGTCGCTCCTTGCTTTTTCCCTCTCCGTCTACCTCTTTGTGAGGTTCGACGGCGCATCGGCGGGGATGCAGTTCGTCGAGAGGACCCCCTGGATCGCCGCCCTGAATGCCGACTACGCTCTCGGCGTCGACGGGATCTCACTTCTCCTCGTCGTCCTGACGACATTCCTCACACCGCTCGCCCTCATCGCATCATGGGAATCAATCCGGGAGAGAGTGAAGGGGTTCGTCTTCTCGATGCTCCTCCTCGAGACCGGTATCCTCGGCGTTTTCCTCTCACTCGACATGTTCCTTTTCTACGTCTTCTGGGAGAGCATGCTTGTGCCGATGTATTTCGTCATCGGTGTGTGGGGCGGGAAGGACCGGATCTACGCGGCGGTGAAGTTCTTCCTCTACACGATGGCCGGGAGCGTTCTGATGCTTGTCGCGATCATCTGGTTGGGTGTGTACGCGATGCAGCACTCGCCGGCGCACAAGTTCACAACCGACCTCCTCGAGCTCTACACGATCGCCCCCGGCATCCCGTTCGCCGTCCAAACGTGGATGTTCCTCGCGTTCGGGGTCAGCTTTGCAGTCAAAGTCCCGGTCTTCCCGTTCCACACGTGGCTCCCCGACGCACATGTCCAGGCGCCGACGGCGGGTTCCGTGATCCTTGCTGGGGTCCTCCTGAAGATGGGAACGTATGGAATCGTCCGCTTCTGCCTTCCTCTCTTTCCGCAGGCGACATTCCACTTCCTACCGTGGGCGGCTCTGCTCGCGGTGGTCGGGATCATCTATGGAGCACTCGTCTCGATGGTTCAGACCGATGTGAAGAAGCTTGTCGCCTACTCCTCGGTGAGCCACCTCGGCTTTGTGGTCCTCGGCATCTTTGCACTCACTGAAGAAGGGTTGCAGGGAGGCATCCTCCAGATGGTGAACCACGGGCTCTCCACAGGGGCGCTCTTCCTCCTTGTCGGCATGATCTACGACCGCCGCCACACGCGCGAGATCTCGGACTTCGGCGGTCTTGCACGGCAGATGCCGGTCTACGCGGCGTTCATGATGATCGTTGTCCTTTCCTCCCTCGGCCTGCCGGGATTGAACGGGTTTGTCGGTGAGTTCATGATCCTCCTTGGCTCCTTCAAGTCGCCGGCCCTCGGGAACATTTGGTTCGCCGTTTTCGCAGCGACAGGGGTGATTCTTGCCGCTGTCTACCTCCTCTGGATGTACCAGCGAGTGTTCTTTGGGAAACTCGAGAACCCGGCGAATCAGTCGCTGAAGGATCTGAACGCTCGTGAGGTTGGTGTACTACTTGCAACGGTTGTGTTCATTGTCTGGATTGGTGTGTATCCGTCAACGTTTCTTGAGAAGTCCGGAGCGACAAGCAAATCGCTTATCCAGTTCATGACAAATGCGAGGACAGGCTCGGTACCTGGCCTGGCATGGACCCCCGCCGAGCGGCGGGGGGCGCCGGACTCCGGGGGAGAAGCGCTGAAGTGACCGTTCGGCGCCTTGCACTCCTTATGGCTCTCATCGCTGGTGGACCCTCCCTGGGGGCCGTCGTGAAAGCGGGGGAGCTGTCGACGGTTCCGGCGATTCCGCTCTACGCATCGGTTCCGTTCCTGCTCCTGCTCGTCGCGATCGCGGTCGTTCCGTTCATCAACCGCCGGTGGTGGGAGAGGAACTACCAGTGGGTTTCGTTTGGGCTCGGGGCGATCGTCATCCTCTACTATCTGATCGGCCTTGGAAACTCCACACGGCCTCTTCGGACCCTGGGAGAGTACGTCAGCTTCATCTCGCTGATCGGCTCGCTCTTCATTGCGACAGGCGGCATCCACGTCCGGCTGAGAGGGAAGTCGACACCGCTCGCGAACACGCTCTATCTCGGTGCGGGAGCTCTCGCGGCGAATGTGCTGGGCACCACCGGTGCATCCATGCTTTTCATCCGTCCGTATCTCCGGGTGAACAGGTACCGTCTGCGGCCGTTCCACGTTGTGTTCTTTATTTTTCTCGTGAGCAACATCGGCGGTGCGCTCACGCCGATCGGTGACCCGCCCCTCTTCATGGGATACCTGAAAGGAGTTCCATTCTTCTGGGTGATCGGGAAGATGTGGGTCATCTGGCTCTTCTCCCTCGTCGCGCTCCTGGCAATATTCTTTCTCATCGATCTCCGCTCGTTCTCGCAGATCAGGGAGGAATCAAGGGAGAAGGCGGAGAAGGAGGGGGAGCGGGCGAAAATCGGAGGGATTCACAACTTCATCTTCATCGGGGTCATCATCGCCGCGGTGTTTGTGCAGGAGCTGCCCTTCATCCGTGAAGGGATCATGTGGGGAGCGGCACTTGGCTCGTACTACACGACGAGGCGGGAACTGCACGCAAAGAACGAGTTCAACTTCATCCCGATGAAGGAGGTGGCGATTCTCTTCGCGGGTATCTTCGCGACGATGATCCCTGCGCTTGACTGGCTGGAGTTGAACTCGGCGTCGATCGGAATAACTCATCCCGGTGGTTTCTACTGGGGATCGGGCATGCTCTCAGCGTTTCTTGACAACACGCCGACCTATCTCAATTTCCTGACGGCGGCGTTCGGGCTGTTCCGGCTCGATGTGGACAATCCGCACGATATGGTATTGTTTCTCTCGCAGCACTGGAAGTTCATCCAGGCTATTTCTGTCGGTGCCGTCTTCTTTGGCGCGATGACGTACATCGGGAACGGACCGAATTTCATGGTGAAATCCATCGCGGACCAGGCGGGTGCAAAATCGGTTAGCTTCTTCGGCTACATGGTGAAGTATTCGATCCCGATTCTTCTTCCGCTCTTCTTCCTCGTGTGGCTTGTCTTCTTCCGTTAGGATCATGAAGCGTGAGCGTCCACTATGCGTAAAGGTCTTTAATGAGCGTCACTGGATCTGATCTTCTTGGGATTCTCGCCGTTGGCATTGTGAGCGTGACGGCGCTTATCGCAATGCTCGCGGGCGTGTTCTTGAAGAACTCGGCCCGCCTTGTGATGTGGCTCGGGCTCGCCGGCATGGCGGGGGCGTTTGCCGCGGCATGGGGGACATATCCTTCCGCGGGAACAGCGTTCGGCGGAATGATCCTTGCTGGAGGGTACGCAAGCTTCTTCGGCATGCTCATCCTCTGCGCCGGGATCCTCACCTTCCTCCTCGCGTCGGATTACCTGAGGAAGGAGGGGGTCGAATACCCGGAGTTCTATGTCATGGTCCTCTTCGCCGTCTCGGGGATGATGCTGATGTCCGCCGCCGCGGACCTGATCATCGTGTTCCTTGGCCTCGAAATCATGTCTGTTTCTCTCTACGTGCTTGCCGGATTCATGCGGCGGCGCGAGAAATCCATCGAAGCTTCGCTGAAGTACTTCCTCCTCGGGGCTTTCGCGACCGGCTTCCTTCTCTACGGCATCGCCCTGATCTACGGCACCATGGGGACCACAGACCTCGCCGGGATCGCGTTGAGATTTGCATCTGCGCCGCCGCCATCCCTCTTCTGGGTCGGGGCGGGATTGCTCCTTGGCGGTTTTGCGTTCAAGGTGGGGGCGGTCCCGTTCCATATGTGGGTTCCAGACGTGTACGAAGGTTCGCCCACGCCGGTCTCCGGCATCATGTCCACGGGGGGAAAAGCGGCTGCGTTCGCGGCGTTCCTCCTCGTCTTCGTGAAGTCCCTCGGAGGAGGCGGCGCGAAAGTGCAAACGCTCCTCGCGATCTTTGCCGCTCTCTCGATGGTGACTGGCGCAGTCATCGCAATTGCCCAGAAGAATCTCAAACGGATGCTCGCGTACTCAAGCATCGCCCACGCCGGATACATGCTGACAGGACTCGCGGCGGCGAACCAGCTTGGGGAATCAGGTGTCTTATACTACCTCGTGGCGTATACCTTCATGAATATCGGCACGTTCGGCGTTATCTCGCTCATTGAGCAGGCGGAGGAGAAGCGGCTGGAGTTCAGTGACTACGCCGGACTCGGGCTCCGCCAGCCGTTCCTCGGTATAGTCATGTCGATCTTCCTTTTTTCGCTTGCAGGAATCCCGCCACTCGCCGGTTTCTTTGGAAAATACTACGTCTTTGCCGCTGCGGTGGACGCGCACATGACCTGGCTGGCCATCGTCGGGGTTCTTGCAAGCGTCGTCTCAGTGTATTACTATTTGCGTGTGGTCGTCTTCATGTACTTTCATGAGGGCCCGGAAGGGGCGGAGGTGATTTCGGTACCGCTCCTCGGGAGTGTTGCGCTCCTCCTGAGTGCAGCGGGAGTTGTGGGGATCGGTGTGTTTCCATCCTCGATTCTATCGTTGACAGGCTGGTTCTTCTGAACCTCTGAAGCAGGGGGGACCTATGGAGAGGATCGTTACGACGGAAGAGATGCGTTCGTGTGACCGCGAGGCGATCGAGGCCTATGGCATCCCCGGACTCGTCCTTATGGAGAACGCCGGGAGGGCGGTTGCGCAGGCGATTTCCGAATCACTGGACGGGGTCCGAGGAAAAGCCTTCCTCGTCTTCTCCGGCAAGGGAAACAACGGCGGCGACGGATTCGCCGCGGCGCGGCACCTTGTAAACATGGGTGCGGATGTCGAGGTTGCCTGCCTCGCCAAACCGGATGAACTCAGTGATGACGCGCGACGGAACTACGAGGTCCTCGAGCAGATGTCGCAGCATTCTACGCGCCTTCGCCTGCTTCCAGCCTATGCACGTAAACCCCTGGCGTTCCGGGTCGACGTCAGTGGCATTGTCGACGCGATATTCGGGACCGGCTTCAAGGGGGAAATGGCGGGTTGGGCTCGTGGGTGGGTGGAGCACATCAACTCAGAGCAGCTGTTCGTTTCTCAGAAGCCATTGATTGTTTCCATTGACATCCCCTCCGGCGTCGATGCAGACACGGGTCGTATCGAAGGGCCGGCGGTCCGTGCTGACCTTACTGTCACGCTCGGGTTGAAGAAACGCGGTCTCCTTATGAACGAAGGGAGAGTGCTTGCCGGATGCGTTGTCGTCGGCGACATAGGTATCCCTTCGACAGTCTACGAACGGCTCGATTCCACATTTCTCCTGGAAGCGGCGGACGTGAAGCTTCCGAGGCGTCCGTTCAACGCTCATAAACACAGCGTCGGGAAGATCTTCATGCTTGCCGGCTCACGCGGGTTTACCGGGGCTGCTGCAATGGCATCGATGGCCGCGATGAGGAGCGGAGCGGGAGCGGTCATCCTGGGGATTCCGGCCAGCCTCAACCCCATCCTCGAAGAGAAGGTGACGGAAGTGATGACCGTCCCCCTGGCGGAGACCAACGCAGGAACCCTTGCCTTGAAAGCCGCGGATGAAGCAGCGCGGTACGTCGAGTGGGCTGATGTTCTTCTCATCGGACCGGGGCTCTCGAGGGACGAGGAAACGGTCGAACTCATCCACCGGATCGTTCGCAAGGCTGCTCGCCCGGTCATTCTCGACGCCGACGGGCTCAACGCGTTCGAAGGCAAAGCAGACCTCCTTGCCAGTCACGCAGACGTGCCGTTCGTCATTACACCGCACGCGGGCGAGCTCTCGCGCCTCCTCACGCTCCCCGTAGGTGAGATCGAAACGCAGCGAATAGAGGTTGCGCGCGATGCGGCGTCGCGCTTGAAGTCGGTTGTGCTTCTCAAGGGGGCCCCGAGCGTCGTGGGCACGCCGTCCGGGAAGGTGTACGCCAACAGCACCGGCAATCCCGGGATGGCGACCTCGGGGGCGGGAGATGTCCTCTCCGGACTCATCGCGGCGCTTCTCGCGCAGGGAGCGAAGACAGAGGAGGCCACGTTCACGGGGATGATGGTACACGGCGCGGCAGGCGACCGTGCCGCCTCGAGGAAAGGGATGCTCGGGATGATTGCCGGCGATGTCCTGGAGGAGCTACCCGAGACCCTGAAGGACTTCGGGACCCTCTTGAGGGCGGCAGAGGCCCGACTCGCACGAAGCAAGGCCGTGTCACGCTCCTTCCGCAGTGGTGAACTCAGAGGAGAACAGAATGGTTGATCGGGTGAAAGGACGTGTCAATAGAAACTTCTGGCTGAATCAGCTCCCCGCGTTCGCGTGGGCGGCGATGATTTTCCTCCTCTCGTCGTTCCCCACCTACCGTTTTCCCCGAGTGGAAATCCCGGGTGCCGATAAGATGATGCACGTCGGCCTCTTCTTCGGTTTGGCGTTTTTCACCGAGCGGGCCCTCAGGCTTCAAAATCGCGTCCTCCCCTGGGCGGAGCGCAGCATCCTCCTCGCCGTCGTCCTCTCGTTTCTCTATGGTCTCCTCGACGAAACGCATCAGATGTTCGTCCCGACGAGGGCGCCGGATATTGTGGACGCCGCAGCCGATCTCGGGGGAGGGCTTCTCTTCGCCCTCGTTGCGTTTGCCTTCAGGAGTTCGAGAAAGCAGACTGCGTCATGAGTGGAACCATGGCTCCTCGTGGGAGATTGAGGGACCTCTTCATCGTCGGCGGACTCCTCGTCCTCATGTTCGCCCTTCACTTTCTCCCCCGCCTGTTCGGTTTTCGCAGCGTTGGCGAGATCTCGTCCGTCTCGCGTGGCGCAGGCACTCTCTCCGAGG
>PEWR01000016.1 GCA_002779395.1 Ignavibacteriales bacterium CG07_land_8_20_14_0_80_59_12 | reverse complement strand
ACAGCCGGCGAATTGACTCTGTAAATCGGAGACAAGGGACGCGCTGTTGTTTGACTTTCTAAGAACCTCTTCCGAACTTAGACAGTATGATTTGATGAGGTCTACGGGGCCTCCCCCCTCCGATGAAGGAGGTATCTTCCGGCCTTCATGCCGATGCATCGCCTGGGCATTGTGATCGTCACTATGAAGACAGGAACTTGATTTCATGCCAAGTCTCCAGAAACGAGCCAAGATTGTCGGGCTCATCATCACTGAGTGCCCGGTGTGCGGGAACGCGATCAATTTCGACCGGCGTGACACAAAGGTGTGTCCGTACTGCGGAGCGGAAGCCCACATTGATCTGAGTAACGTTCTTGTGTCGGTGTGGGGAGAGGCGGGCAGCGGATCGGTTAAGCTCATGGCGGACGGCGAGCCGAAGGGGACGAAGAAGCGCGCCACGTAGGGCGCCTGGTTTCCGGCTCAACGTCGGGCCGGGCCTGTCGATATGCTATTTTGCTTTCGCATCGGGTGATTGATTGGATGTGCTGGAGACCCTCGTTGTATTCTCTTCTCGATTTTCATGCCCAGACCGGCCCGCCGTATTATCACCAGTCCCTGCCGGAAGATGCCGTCCTGGCCGCGAAGGCGTGAACCTTCCTTAGCGTCCAATGGTTGTAGGGGCACACCGTGCGGAGGCGATTCAGTCTTGTTCGCAGAAGGGCTCGGCTTGCAGCCCGGAGAGAAATGATGTTGAGAGATATGCGTGTTCATTCACATACACGGACGTTGTACCACACGGGAGCTTACAAGCGCGTTCGCATCGTCACGATTGACGGGGGGCGAGGGGTGCGGCAATGGCTCAGCCAGCTCGGCCTCGGCGTCGGCGATATCGTGTTCGTCAAGCGGAACGCGCCGTTCGGGGGTCCCATCCTCGTCGAGCATGAGGGAACAGAGGTTGCTGTGGGGCGGGGGATCGCGGAGAAGATACTTGTCGAGGATGAGTAATGAGGATTGTGTTCGTAGGGCAGCCGAACTCCGGGAAGAGCACACTCTTCAACGTCGTTGCCGGCTACAAGTCGATGTCGGCGAACTTCCCCGGTTCGACCGTCAACTACACGGTGAGCAAGGCGCGAGTCGGCGGTGAAGTTGTCGAGGTCGTGGATCTCCCCGGAACGTACTCCCTGACGGCATCGAGTCCGGCGGAGACAGCGGCGAAGCAGTTCCTTCTCGAAGAGAAAGTCGACGCAGCGGTGAATGTCGTCGATGCCTCGCTTCTCTCCCGCAGCCTCGAGTTCACGCTCCAGCTCATCGAGCTCCAGATTCCCCTTGTGGTTTGCCTCAACATGATTGATGAGGCGGAGAGGAAGGGGATCAACATCGATGCCGCGAAGCTGTCCGGGCGGCTCGGCGTTCCCGTGGTCATGACCGTGGCGGCGAAGGGGATCGGCATCGACCGGTTGTTTTACGTCGCGCGTCGCGTCGCAAAGAAACGCGAGCTTCCCTCTATCGAGATTCCCGTGCGCAAGGACGTCGAGACGGTCCTGGCTGGACTCGCAGGAAGCATCGACGGCACCCTCGCTGAGAAGTACCCGATCTCAAAACGCCTCCTTGCTATCAAGCTGCTCGAAGGAGACGATGCTTTTCTTTCTCTCGCCAACGAGAACGACCGCAGGCTTGTCGCGGAGCACAGCCGCATGCTCGAGGAGACGCACGGCCAGCCGGCCGACATGGTCATTGCCGCCGAGCGCCATGCGCTCGCGATGGAGATCGCTGAAGAGGCCTCGACCGTCTCGAAACCGCACCGCGACATCCGCGGGAGCATCGACAACGTTCTCATGCACCGCGTGTGGGGGTACGTGTTCCTCCTCGGGATTATGTACCTCTTCTTTGTGGCGGTCTTCAAGGTCGGCGCTCTCTTCGAGGCGCCGCTCCTCCGGATGTTCGACTCGCTTGTTTCCGCGGCCGCGGCTCACATGGATGTGTCGACGCTCCTCTTCGCGATCGTGAAGGGGGTCATCCAGGGGGTCGCAGGCGGCGTCGCAATCGTCCTTCCGTACCTTCTCCCGTTCCTCTTCGGACTTGCTGTTCTCGAAGACATTGGCTATCTGCCGCGGGTCGCGTTTCTCATGGACGCCTTCATGCATCGAATCGGGCTCCACGGGACCGCGATCGTCCCTGCGATCCTCGGCTACGGGTGCAACGTCCCCGCCGTTATGGCGACGCGCATTCTTACCTCCCCCCGCGACCGGATCATTGCGGCTGTGATCTCGACTCTTGTCCCCTGTTCGGCCCGGATGACGGTCATCTTTGGCCTTGTTGCGTTCTACCTCGGACCGACGTGGGCGCTGGGTCTTTACATCTTTGACATCTTCGTCGTCGCCGCGTCGGGGAAGGTCATCTCGAAGCTACTGCCGGAGTTGACGCCGGGAATGATACTTGAAGTCCCACGCTACCAGGCGCCGGCTCTCGTGTCGCTCATCAGCAAGACGTGGCTTCGCATGCGTGAGTTTGTTGTCGTGGCCTGGCCTCTCCTCATTGGGGGAAGCGCTCTCCTGGCGCTCGGCGACTACTTCCACGTTGACCGGTTCACGAACGCCATGCTCAGCCCGGTCACGGTTGCGGCACTCGGCCTTCCGGCGGCCGTTGGGACGACGCTCATATTCGGTGTGCTCCGGAAGGAGCTCTCCATGATCATGCTCATCCAGGCGCTCGGGACGGCGAACGTCGTCGCGGTTATGAGCCCACCGCAAATCATGGTGTTTACCGTATTCGTGACGTTCTACATCCCCTGCGTCGCGACAATCGGGGCGCTCCTTAAAGAGATCGGCGCGAAGTTTACTTTTTACACGATTGTTTATACATTTCTGCTGGCGACCCTACTGGGGGTTGCCGCGCGTGCGGCCTTCGGCATCGGGCTTCTTTGAGACCCGGTGAAGCACGGATACTCCGGCCAACCCCAATCAAGGAGGTGGAACGGAAGAAGATATGTAGATCACCACCGTTCCAGCAAACGGTGAGAACGCCTCACATAATCAAGGAGGGCATGTATGAACGCGGGAGAGAAAAAGAACACCGTGCTGGTAGCGGCGGAGGGAATCTCGCCGGAAAGCGGTATCGCAAAGCGGCTCGGCCACTCCGCACATTTCCTGAAAGTCGACGTCGACACACTGTCGATTGAGCCATATGAAGAGCGTCCGGGGGAAGACCACCATGCGATCATCCGGCGCGCCGCCTCTGAGGGCATATCCACCGTCGTCACTGCGAACATTGGTCCTAAGTCGTTCGATCTCCTTCTCGCACTGAACATGAATGTCGCACTTGCGCGGGACGTCGATGTTCGCACGGCGGTGACACTCCTCGCTCAAGGGAAGCTCCGCGTTCTCGAAACCCCGACACTGAAGCATAACGTAGAGGACAGAGACCGAGTCCTCCAGGCGCGGACCGGATCCCTGGGCAAGGAGGGGGGGCACAAGAAGACGAAGGTCCCGAAGATCCGCGCGCCGAAGGTGCATACCTATACGCTTCGACAGCTTGGCGGCAGGGGACACTGAGTCTTCTCGCCGGAGTGGCTCCGTCGTATGACGGGAGCTACCTTTAGCCTGCTTCGCAAATCCCCTTCTTCTCGCGGGGGAGGGGATCTCTCTCTTCCTGCTATTGCCCCTGGATTGGGCACGCCGTTGCCTGCCAAACCTCTTGATTCTCGTCGGCAGGATTGCTACTTTTCTCCTGGATACACTGTGCGGTAGGAAGGAGGTGTGCCGTGAAATCTGTCTGCAGGTCTCTCTCCGTCGTCCCTCTCTTCGCTCTCTGCTTCAGCCTCGCTCACGCTCAGGTCAATCCTCAATTTGATATCAACGCGTACCGCGAGTTCCTCGCGAGCCACCGGGATCTGACGTACGAGCAGCTCAACCGGCTCCACTCCTCCGGGCTCTTCACGGCCGGTGCGCGGACGGACTTCCAATCCGCCGCCTACTTCGACAGTATCGACGCGAAGTACCGCCTGACGACCTACGAGAAATCGCTCGTCGGCAAGCACGGCTTCGTCGTTACGGAGCGATTGCAGCCGGCGACGTTCGGCCATGCGTTCCAGGAGATCTACAACTGCGATCTTCCTGTCTTTATCTCGACCGATGCGATCCTCCATGCACTGCACATGTCGTACGACGAAATCCTGATGCAGGTGGAGCGTTCGGTGCTCTCCGCAAAGCTCGATTCGCTCCTGGCTGCCCTCCACAATGCGTTGCCTGCCCTCGCGGCAAAGTACGATTCAATCCCGGCGATGAAGCCAATGCTGAACGACATCGACGTCTACCTGACGGTTCCCCGCAGCCTCCTGAATGCCGGGGCGGCTCCGAAGTTCCCGGAAAACGCGGCGGTTGTCGGACAGCTTCTTGGCTTCATCAGAAACCAGCAGCCTGTGAAATATCCTCTCTTCTCCGGCACCGAGCGCGACATCGACTTCAGCCAGTTCACACCGCGCGGGCACTACACGCGGGAGCCTGAGCTGACGTGGTACTTCCAGGCAATGATGTGGCTGGGGAGAACCGAGATCTATCTCATCGCACCTGAGGGCGTTCCACCGCCGCGACAAACGGATCAAGACATTCAGCGTCAGACAATCGATGCAGTCCTTATCAACGAGGCGGCTGAGTTGTCCGGCGCGCTGCGGATCATCGGCGAGATGGAGAACATCCTTCGCTTCTTCGTCGGCGAGCCGGACAACGTAACACTTGAAAATGTCCGCTCCCTGGTTCAGGAAACACACCTTCAGAGTGCGCGCGAGCTCCTCGACGTGCAGCGGTGGAAGGACCTTCAGCAGACGCTGAAACAGCAATCATACGCGTTCCAGCGGATCAACTCGCAAATACTCTACTCGGATCCGATGGACCCCGATGGGATCAAGCCGGCCTCATCGTTTCTGCTCATCGGGCAGCGGTTCATCGTCGACTCATACGTCACCGGGAGCGTTGTCTTCGACAAGATCGTATACCAGGGGGATAAGGTCCGGAGGATGCTCCCCGCCACGCTCGACGTGCTGTTCGCCCTCGGTAACGATGCAGCGGGACAGTTCCTCAGGACAGAGCTGGATCAATATCACTATGCCTCGAATCTTGCCGCCCTCCGGTATCTCATCGATTCGTATGATCAATCGTTCTGGCAGGCGTCGCTCTATAATGAGTGGCTGAACGCGATACGAACGTTGGACCCGCCCGGTGATCGGGCCGGTCTGCCCGCCTTCATGCAGACCGCTGCATGGTGGCAAGAAAAGATGAACACGCAGCTCGCGTCGTGGGGGCAGCTCCGGCATGACAATCTCCTCTACGGGAAGCAGTCCTATTCCGGCGGCGTTATATGCTCGTTCCCGGAGAGCTACGTCGAGCCGATCCCGCAGTTCTATGATGCCGTGAGGCAGTTCGCGGAGAGCGGTGCTGCCGCGTTTCAGCAGCCATTTCTTCACGACGATTGGATTCGGTCCTACTTCGTGATGATGCGTGGGATAGCCGATACACTCGCGGCGGTCGCTCGAAAAGAGCTCAGCGGAACGCTGCTGTCTGCTGAGGAGAAGGGCTTCTTGCACGGCATGCTTCACTATGGCTACGGCTGCGGCGATATGTTCTCCGGCTGGTACCCTCATCTCTACTTCACTGGTGAAACAGGCGTGAAGCAGGTGGACATGGTGGTAGCGGACGTTCATACAGCACCTACGGATGCGTTGGGCTCACCCGTTGGATGGGTGCTTCACGGCGGCACCGGTCCGTTGAACTTTGAGTTCGTGGTCACGGAATTGCCAGATGGGAGGCTGACGGCATTCGTCGGCCCGGTCTTAAGCTACTATGAACATCTGAGTACAAACTTCAAGCGTCTGACGGACGAGGAATGGAAGACGATGTACGCCGTCGAGCCGTCGTTCCGTCCCTCGTTTGTCAATCTATACCTCGCGGACTCGAAAGGGGGATCACGCCCTGACGGCCCCTCGCTCCTCGCGGGCGTGTCTGATAATGAAATGAAGCCGCTTCCATCGGCCCTGCTGCTCGGACAAAACTTCCCCAATCCTTTCAACCCCTCCACCGTGATCCCGTTTACGATTCCTGCCGGCCTTGCTCATGCCCGGGTCGAGCTCACCGTCTATGATGTGATCGGCCGATCTGTGAAGCGCCTTCTTTCAGGCGACCTCCCCGAGGGACATTACTTGACACGGTGGGATGGAACCGACGAGTCCGGCGTCGTCGTGCCGAGCGGTGTATACTTCTACCACCTCGCGGCGGGCAACCAGCGGGCCGTGGGCAAAATGAGCTTGTTGAAATGAGCGCCAAGCTAAACTATTCCCATTCTATCCGGGTGCGGGGGGAAGGTGCTCTCTCGCCAACGTTCTGGACGTGGTGAGACTCTGCAGCCATGTAGCGAGGAGTCGGTAGGTGGTTGCACTAATAACATCGCGAACTTATTTCTAATGCTCAGAAATATCATAACATCGCAAACTGAATTAAGTTTTCTTCTTTGTAACTGGAAGCAGAGGAGCAACAATATGTCCCCTGATTGGGAAAGAGAAAGATTTGATAATCCTATTGTCTTGTTTAACAACCAATCTCTTTCGATGGGTGAAGATGGTAGCAGTGACATATTGACGTTCAAGTTTCCTGCTGATGAAATAAGTAGAACCATTGACCTCAATTTTGCCATGAGAGTCAATTTTTCTGATAAAGGAGACCTTCCCTTTTGCAATAGGGATATTAAGATTCCCATTGGAGTCAATATATCTTTCAAGGGTAAAACTCTTTGGTAGATGTCTGAGGGATTTCCAGAGGCGGTCTTTGAGTATACCGGGGAATCTTGTGCCGTGTTCTTCTTGGGTAAGACCCCTATGTGGTTTCTCATAATGGTAATACCGCAGAAACCGTTCACTGGTTCTTCTAAGAGCAGCAAGTGTAGGACAATCATGTCTTCTAATTACCCTTTGTTGCCAGAGCATATTAAAACTCTCCACAGTGGCATTTCTGCCAGGTTCTCCTTGCGGGATAAATACCAAATGTATTCCCAAAAGCAGATGAAGGCGAATAACCTGAGAAATGCTATAAGGATAACGACCTCCACCTGTAGCAGACATCTCGTTATCCATCTGGGATATCTCTGGGATCCCCATAAGTCGCCATGTTTCAACGAGATGCCGACAAAGGGAGATAGTCTGCTTATCAGTAAACTGACTGGCGAATGCTGTGTGTCCTGCCACATCCACAGTGTGAAAGGAATAGAATCGGGTAACCCCTTTCGGACCTCTGAGATGTCTGGGTCCCACAAGGTCTGTCTGATGAAGGTCTCCAATCTTCTCTGCCTTGAAATAAGGATAAGGTTGCTTATTGCTATTTCCTTTGGTCTTAGTTCTTTCTGTCTTTCCATAACGAGAGAGAATTTTAGCAATGGTAGAGATGGCGGGGATGTTTCTAATCTTCCTTTGCTTGAGCTCCCAGTGGATGACCTCGGCTCCAATGCCAGAGAAGGCAGAACGTCGGGTCTTGTGAACTTCCAACTCCGCTCTAATGGAAAGAATCTTTTTAACCATACGGTCGGAAGTTTTTCTCCAGATTCTTTTTGGAGAGCGGCTTTGATCTTTGAGACCTTCAAGTCCCTGCTCTCTAAATCGTTTGAGCCATTTGGAGAGCCAGAATCTACCTCTCTGAACCAATTGAAGTATTTTATTAAAACCATGTCCTTCTTTATACAATTGTATTGCTTTACAGCGTTTTTCATATTCGTTCTGATTCTTCATCGCCTTTCCCTCCTTCTAAGAATTACTAGAAGAAGTTTAGGCGATATTAAATTTAGTTCACGATGTTATCATATTTTTCAAGTTCGCGATGTTATGATATAAACC
>PEWR01000107.1 GCA_002779395.1 Ignavibacteriales bacterium CG07_land_8_20_14_0_80_59_12 | reverse complement strand
CAGCCGATCCCTCCAATGGGCTTCCCTCGGTTATTTTCAAGGCTGTTCGCCTGATAAAAGAGTTCATCATATTTCTAGTAGCAGGTAGGAGGGATCCCGCCGCCAAGGGTAGAATAGTCATCGGCGTACGAATTGGCTTCGGGAGGGTTCCATGTCGAAAAGTCGATCCAAAGCTTCTTCCCAGGTTTCGGGGCAAAGTGATGGAGCCGGGTCGTCTGATAAAAAAGGATCGGACCCAATGTCAAGTGCTACCGGGGGTTCAATAGTTCGGAACGGCTGGAAGCACAACGGCCCAAGACTCCCGCCCCAATGGCTTCAGAAGAGTGTGTAAATGAACGGCGCGAGGGCAGAGCCTTCAGTGAACACGACGACGAGGCCGAGAAGGATCAGGATGAAGATGATCGGGCCAAGCCACCACTTTTTCCGGACACGCATGAATGCCCAGAGCTCGCCGAGAATCCCGAGTCGCAAGATGAAGGATTTGAAGAATGCCATAATCGAACTCCCTCCTGAATCAATCGAGCTGCGGGCCCGGGACGGACTCCACGCTCTCCCTGATGAGGACACCGTCCAGCGATTCCTTCTCGATCATGAAGCTTCCCATCACAAGGTCGTCCATGTTCGTCCGCATGAAGCAGCGCAGCGCATCCTGCGGCGTGCAGACGATCGGCTCACCGCGCACGTTGAACGACGTGTTGATAAGCGCCGGACAGCCGGTCTGTCGCTCGAACTCCTGAACAAGGTCGTAGTAGAGCGGGTTCTCATCGCGGTTCACGGTCTGAAGGCGCGCCGAGCCGTCGACATGCGTCACGGAAGGGAGCTTCGCACTGTCACGTGCCTGGGCAACGAATAGCATATATGGACTCGGCCGATCCCAGTCGAAATATTCGGACGTCCTTTCCTCGAGAATGGTCGGCGCGAACGGCCTGAAACTCTCACGGAACTTGATTTTGAGATTCACGCGCGACTGATTCTCGGGATTCCGCGCATCCGCCAGAATACTCCGGTTTCCGAGTGCCCTTGGGCCGAACTCCATCCTTCCCTGAAACCAGCCGACAACGCGCTGCGTCGCGATCTTCCCCGCTGTCTCTCGAATAAGCGCATCTCGCGACATTTTTCTGAACGGAACACCGAGTCTGTCGAGGTACCGCTCGATCTCATCGTCCGAGAATTCAGGCCCGAGGAAGACGTGCTTAAGCACGTAGTTCCGTTCATTCCCGAGCACTGTGTTGTAGACATAGTACGCCGCACCGACGGCGCCGCCGGCGTCACCTGCAGCGGGCTGTATGAAGATTTCCTTGAACGGCGTTCGCCTTGGAATCTCGCTATTCGCAACACAGTTCAGGGCGACGCCCCCAGCCATCGCGAGGTTCGTGAGACCCGTCTCGCCGTGGAGATGCTGCGCCATCTTCACCACAATCTCGTTCGTCACCTGCTGAAGCGATGCCGCTACATCTTTGTGGAACTGCGTCAGTCCGCTCTCGGGTTGGCGCGGCTCCTCTCCGAAAAGCTCATGGAACCGGCGGTTCGTCATCGTGAGGCCGTAATCGTACGCGAAGTACCGCATGTTGATCCTGAAGCTCCCGTCGTCTTTCAGCGTGACGAGCTTGTCAAAAATGCGGTCAGCATACGCCGGCTTGCCGTACGGCGCGAGCCCCATCACTTTGTACTCGGCGCTGTTGACCTTGAAGCCGAGGTAGTAGGTGAAGGCGGAGTAAAGGAGACCGAGCGAATGAGGAAAGTGGAGCGATTTCAAGATCCGGATGGAGCGGCCCTCACCGACACCCACTGTGGCAGTCTCCCATTCACCCACGCCGTCAATCGTGAGGAGTGCCGCCTCCTTGAACGGCGATATCAAGAATGCGCTCGCAGCGTGTGAGACATGGTGCTCGGCGAAGAGTATTGGACCGTTGTACCCCAGCTTCTCTTTGATGGTCTGTGGGATCCAGAGCTTCTCCTTCAGCCACACAGGCATCGCCTTGAGAAAGGATGGGAGACTCCGTGGGAACGTCGCGAGGTACGTCGTGAGGATGCGCTCGAATTTCAGGAGGGGCTTGTCGTAGAACGCGACGTAATCGACGTCCTTGATAGAAACCTTCGCCTCACGGAGACAATACTCGATGGCATGAATGGGGAACCCCTGGTCGTGCTTCTCGCGCGTGAAGCGCTCCTCCTGCGCCGCGGCAGTGAGGATGCCGTCCCGCACGATGGCCGCGGCGGCATCGTGATAGAAGCATGATATGCCGAGTATGACCATTGAAGCTCAGAACTGTCTGCGACTGGCTTCGAGTGATGCATCGGCAGGCGGCTTGGGTTTCCAGTAGGAATCCCCGTCTTTCCTGTGAGTGCGCCTATCAAGGAGGTCGCCGCTGATGAGGCGCATGATAAGTCCGGCCGAGCCGATGATGAGAAGATACGCAAGGGTCAGGATGACCCGTGTGTTGACCCAGCCCGCGGCGTGCGCGAACTTCATCCAGAGCCGCTTCAGGACGCCAAAGAATACCTTCATCCGCCCCTCCCGGCAAGCTGCTCAAGGAATTTGGCCGCAGGCTGGTGCCCCGGGTCGACCGAGAGGATGCTCTTCATCTCCTGAATCGCAAGCTCCTCCTGACCCGACTGGCCGTACGCAACGCCGAGGACGTACATCGTCATGAGCCTGGCGTCCTGCGTCATCTTCACGCGTGCGGCATCGTCGATGGCGAGCGCTTGCTGAAGATGTTGAATGGCCTCGGCTGTCTTCCCCTCCTGTGAGCAAAGCACACCGAGGCGGAAACGGACGAACTGAACATCCTGAAGCTCGAGTGCGCGGCGGTATGACTGCTCCGCCGCTGCAAAGTCCTTCATCCTCGCCTGCATATCTCCGAGCATCATGAGCGGATGGTAGTAGAGGTAGAGCTCCTTTGCGACCGTCTCGTACTCTTTCGCCGCGGCGGGGATATCTCCCGCTTTTACATCGACGCTCGCAACCTGGTAGTGCGCCGCATCCCAGCTCAGCTCCTCCTCGCAATACTTGAACGCGATCTGCTCGATGCCGGTCTTCGGCTCGAAGCTGAACGTGCCCGTCGGGTTGTCCCGGAAAGGCCAGCCGCTTCTCAAGATGTGCACCCTGATCGCAGCGGAAACGGTGTCGAGAGAGGTAAATGGGGCCGTGCCGAGGAATGCGCTGTCGGCCGGAAGTGAGACCGGCTGTAGAGTGCCGAACTTGCTGTGAAGAACCGCCTGGGCGCATCCGGCGTAGGCCTTTCCCATCAGGAAATAGCCGAACAGGTCCGGATGGAGATGCTCGATGATGAGGCTGCTGCCTGTGACGCCGTGCGGCGACTCCGCGGCGAAGAGGCTGTCGAGGTCAATGAGAAATGCACCGTTCTTCCGCGATTCGTCCCTCAGGAGGTTGTTGAACTCGCTCGATGCCCTGAACCGCAGGACGTCGAGGTCGCGTGCCCGGATGAACTCTTGCCTGGCCTCATCGAAGCGATCGAGCATCCAGAGACACTGGGCGCGGCGGTAGTGCACGTCCGCACGGCCACTATCAATCGTCTTCGCCTCCGAGAATTTCGAGAGGGCATCGGCCATCCGCTGAGCGGCCTGCAATGAAACGCCTTCATCGAACAGCTTCTTCCATTCCGCGCGCTTCGATTCCGGTGTCGCAGGATCGAAGCCCGAGATGAACGGTGGAAGGTTCCTGTCGTTGCTCACGACGGTCGTGAGGGCGATGGGCACGCCCTTCTTTTTCGCAAGCTCGATCATCTCCCGAATGTTCCCGGTGTACATGCGGCGCGCCGCTTCGTAGAGCTTGCTGCCGAGCGGGATCTCACGTTCGCGAACCATCCGCTCGAGGAAGGTGGAGTGCCGTGTCGGTTCCCCCGTCGGCGCGAAGATATTCTCGATGGAGAGGACCGTGTTACGGATCAATCCAAAGACACGGAGATCGCGAAGTGCGATGTAGAGCCGAAGGAACGTCCTGTTCTGGCCGAGGTACTCGGTCGACGCGACGCCGTACGTCCCATAGAACTCGTTGTGCCCGGAGTAGACGATGATGAGATCCGGCTCGTAGTCGAGCGCACTCCGGAGGAGGTCGAGGATCACGGAGCTCGAGACGGCGGGGATGCCGAGGTTGATTACCTCGAGTTCCCGGCCGGGGTACAATGCCGCAAGCCGGTGGCGGAGGAAACGCGGTGCGTTGACGTTCACCGGGTACGGATAGCCGAACATCGTCGACTCGCCGAGGCAGAAGATCCGGATGGTCCTCTCCGGTTTCTTCACCTTGAAGAGATCAGGGTAGGGCTCGGGGACGCCCACGTTGTGGGATGCGAAGTACTTGCGGGAGATAAGGGGGTTGATCTGGCAGTACTTCTCACCCTGGTACTGCTTCACGAGGACGAACTCGTGAAGCTCACGCTCGTAGCCGGCGAGGCGAAGGCCCAACTCGAGGAGGACAAAGAAGGCGACCGGCACGATGACCACGAAGAGCCGGAACCACCAGCGCCCGGGCTTCTTCTCCTTCATCACTTTCTTCTTCACCGAATGGTTCTTGTCGGCCATGCATTCACCGCCTTCTGCCGATCATGACAAAAAATCCTCCCTCCTTCGAGAGGGTGACCATCCAGCCGGCCTGTTTCAGGAAGTGCTCTGTGCGCGATCCCTGCCGGTGAGACGCAAAGAGCTGCTCGTCGGAAGAGAAATCCTCCGTCAATGAGATCTTCGGCACCGCGTTGAGAAACTGGATTCTTTCTTCGTCGAACCAGCGGAGGACTTCGTCCACGGAGTGACTGGATTCATGAGGGTGATAGTACTGGTCCATGAGCCAGATCGTCTTCCGTTCCTCTCCAAACCGCCGGTTCCGCAGCTGGGCGTCGAACACCCTCGCCCCTCGCCCCATGAGATGGAAGAGGAGCTTCCGGACTTTCATTCCGGCGCGGCCAAGGCGGTTGTAGAGCCCGACGACGACGAGCCCGCCAGGCTTGAGGAGCTTCACAACGCTTCGGAAGCCGCCGCGCGGATCGGCGGTGTGATGGAGCACCCCGTTCGCGAGGACTACGTCGAAACTCTCATATTTGAACGGAAGGTCGAAAAGGCTTCCCTGGACGAACGATGCCCGCTCGATTCCCCACCGGTTTCGGAACTCCATCCCCTTGCAGAGGGATGCGTAGGAAAGATCCATTCCGACCGCGCGGCGCTTCGCCAGGGCGAGGACGTTCACGAGCTGGCCGGTTCCGCACCCAACATCGAGCACGCACGCGCCGTACGGAATCTGCGATTCGAGGAGTGCTGCATACCTCCCCTGCCGCGCCCTCTGGAGGAGCGAGTCGGCGGTATCGAATTCGTTGTACCCGGGGAACGAGTACGTCTCATAGAAGGAACGCACCCGCCGTGTTGTCTCGTCGATTTCCGGCTTCATCGCTTCTCGAAATATACGAAATCAGCAGAGGATAGAAAAGAGGTGGATTAGTGTGTATCCGTCTCCTGTCGTGTGAATCTGTTGCTGCATTTTTCATCATCCTCCCGGGAGGCGGAGGTCGATGAGATCCTTCTCTTTCATCCCGCGGATGAAGCGTCCAACCCGCTCGTAGACCGGCTCGACCGGGTCGCCGTACCGTTCCTTCAGCCGCTCGCTGATCTGAAGCACGGTGGAATTGCCGTCGCATGCCAGCCACACAAAACTTCCGTACTCATCGAGTTTCACTCTGAAATGCTTTCCCTTCAGCAGGGGTACAAGGTATCGCACGAGGAGGGAATGCCGGAACTTGGGGGTAAGTACGATAACCTTCCCTCCCTCCAGTTCCTCCCACTGGTATCGCCGCACCGGAGTGCAGTCGAGGAGGTTGACGTCTGCCAAGGGCGGCCGCTTCGAGGATTCTTTCATTGAGACCCGTTCAAATGAGCTGAGCCAGAGGTTTCCCCCTGGCTCAGCAAACATGAGAAGAAGGAGCGATCAGAATGCCGCGCTCGGCGGTGCCGGTTCATCGGGCCTCCCCGCGTTCCTCAGCGGGATGCTCACAAGAACCCAGCCGATGATCACGAAGACAAGGAGTGCAGGTGTGAACTGAAGCATCGACTTAGTCTGAACAAAGACCGGCGGAATTTCCCATTCGAGCACCTTAAAGAGGGCGAAGAGGAGTCCGATGAGCGCCTCACCCGCAATGAGTCCGGACGCGAGGAGGATACCGGTGTTCTCGGTTCGCGCCTTCTGCGGTGCGTTATGCTTCCGGCGCTCCGCGATCTTGTCGACGATGCCGCGAATCAACCCGCCGATGAAAATGGCAAAAGAAGTCTCAAGGGGGAGATACATACCGACACAGACGAGCATCGGGCTCTTTACCTTCAGAAGAATGAAGCCGATCGCCATGAGAATGCCGACAATGATAAGCGGCCACGCCATGTCGCCGCCGACAATGCCGGTCGCAAGGATCGCCATGAGGCTTGCCTGGGGGGCCGGGAGACTCTCTCCGCCGATTCCGATGCCGCCTGTCTTCATGTCACCTTCATGGAGGATGAGAAGCGGGAAGAACATCACGGACGAGGCGACGAGAACGCCGAAGAGGTCTCCGACCTGCATCTTCCAAGGCGTGCCGCCCAAGAGGTGTCCGACCTTGAGGTCCTGCAGCATCTCACCAGCGACGGCAGCGGAGACGCAGATGACGGCCGCGACGCCAAGAACCGCCGCGATCCCCGCCGTTCCCTTCACACCGAGGGCAACCATGAGGAGTGCCGCGACGATGAGCGTGGATAGTGTGAGGCCAGAGATAGGATTGTTGCTCGAGCCGATCAAACCGACCAGATACCCCGAGACCGCGGCGAAAAAGAAGCCGGCAATCACCATGACGATGGTTGCGGTAAGCGCTGCTGTGACATCACCCGCGGCAAAGTGGTAGTAAATGAAGAAGGTCGCCACGGCCGCAAGTCCGATACCGATGAAGACCCACTTGAAGCTCATGTCGCGCTCGGTCCTGATCTCGGCGACGGGGCTCCCCGATGCGGCGCGCTTCACGTCGCGGACAGCCCTGCCAAGGCCGGTGGCGAGGCTCTTCCGCATCCTGAAAAGTGTATACGCAGCGCTCATGAGCATGCCGCCGATCGCGATCGGCCGGACGATCTTCGACCAGACACCTGTCGCCACCGTGATCCACAGCTGGTCCGTGTAGAGCGCCGGGTTCGGATTCTTGAGAAACGGTTCGAGGTACTCCTTGCCGAGGACGTCTTTGATTGCCGCCGGGTTCGCCCGCAGGGCATCCATTGCCTGCGCAAGCAATGTGGGGCCGAGGAAATAGAGGAGGAGCGGGACGAAGAGTCCCCAGGCGAGAAGGCCGCCGGTAAAGTTCAACGCAGCAAGGGTCGGCCCGATGATGTAGCCCACACCCACGTAGGCGGGACTTACGCCCGGGGTACTGATGAGAGCTCCGCCGCCCGTCGGTGCTGAAGCCCCGTTCCCGACCTTCAACGCAGTTCCACCGAATGGTGCAAACGCCTCCCCTTTCGACGCAAACACCTTGAATTCCTTCAGGAATTGGACCAGCGCCCCGAGCCCCATCGCGCCAAAGAGGAACTTCGCACCGCTCTTCCCGGCCCGGCCTGCCTTGTGGATCTCGGACGCCGCAACCGACTCCGGGAAAGGCAGTTCAGTGTCCTCAACCATGACGCGGCGAAGGATCGTCACGAAGAGAATTCCGATCACCGAGCCCACGAACATGATCGCCGTCGCTTCCAGATAGTGCGGGACCGACCAGAACTCCTTGCGGTCCCACAGCCCGGACAGCATGAACGCAGGGATCGTAAAGATCGCGCCCGCGGCGATGGATTCACCGATCGAGCCGACGGTTCGCGTGATGTTCTCTTCGAGTATCGTCCCCTTCATGAGGCGCAGCAGCGCCATGCCGATGACCGCGGCGGGATACGTCGCCGCGATCGTCATGCCCGCCTTGAGGCCAAGGTAGGCGTTCGCCGCGCCGAGGACGACAGAGAGGACAAGCCCGATGAGGACCGCCCGGATCGTGAACTCTGC
>PEWR01000051.1 GCA_002779395.1 Ignavibacteriales bacterium CG07_land_8_20_14_0_80_59_12 | reverse complement strand
AATACCAATTTTCAGCTACAATCAAACGGACTTCGTGAAGGATCGTGTTGCAGTCGAAGTTCAATTTGGCAAATATTCATTTGTGGCCTACGACCTCTTTGTAAAACATCTTGCCTTTTATGTTGGCGACCGTATTGATGTCGGCGTAGAAATTCTGCCAATGAAATCCCTCCAAGCGCAAATGAGTTCCGGTGTCGGCTATTACGAAGGCGAGCTTTACAATATCGTCAGACAGGGGCGGGGTGTTCCGGCAGTTCCATTGATTATCATTGGAATCGCAGCATAAACAAAGACCAGCGAACAATTCATTCCAGCGGATGGCTACGCCACCGCTGATTTTTTCGTTGGGCGTCATATTGTCATCGGAGGAAGAGATATCACCTGATACTAACCTACGATGCCGGTAATATCAGTTGCAGTCACTATCCTACTCTCTCTGCCCGTTAATGCAACGCCAACCTCCATTAATGATATGGCAGTAGCGCTCATTCTTCACGACATAGCTACTAGTGGCTCATATCTGCGGTCCAATTCGTCTTTTAGGTTCTATATAACCGTCGATGGCGCAGATCTCCCCCTAAATACTTGAGAATTATTGCGTTGAAGGACATCAAGTGTTTCCCTGAGAGCAAGTGGAGAATGGGCAAAGGAATGAATCTCACCATTTCCAAGCCGCTGAAGCGCGCTGATGGCGATTACGACGTGTCTTACACTTTCTATTGCGGCGAGCTCTGTGCCTCAGGCAACACTGCTTCAATGCGGCTTCAATAAGATAGATGGATAGTTGTGCGTACTCATTTGAAGTGGATCTCCTGAACGTAAGACGCCCAACAACGCGTTGCAGCGGACGCGAGGTGCGATAGTGCTACACGTTGAGTGACGTATATCATCAGGTGTGCTACAGTTTGTGCTACATGGATGTAGCACCACATGCGTGACAGTAGTGGACTTTTTGAGATTTTGTAGCTGATGTTCTTGATGCACTGACATGCCCCCCATAAACCGGCCTGCGGCCGGTCCAGTTCGTATATTAGGACTCAGGACTAGGAACACACTGGTACACAAGACGGGGGCAGGTCAGAATCCCGCCGCCTTGTCCACGGTCGGCTGATCCCGCCATTGTCCGGCCAAGGCTATGAGAACTGCACAGGGAGACTACATGAAGATCGACGAGAAAGCATCGTTCGTTCACTTTGTCTATCCGGTTCTCTTTGAGCCGCTCAAGTTCGATCGGCACGTTGGCGCGGTGAAAACGGCGGTGTGGGGGAGCGGGGAGAAAGCATCTCTCGTGTGGGACAGCCAGGAGTTTCCAAAGGAAGATTTGCTCTCTCACGTTGCGAACTACCTGAATCCACGCGACGAGCACGCGGCGCCGACGGCGCGCATGTGGGAACTCAACCACGAGCTCCTCCAGTCGCACGTCTTCGGCATCGGGAACAAGGCCGACTGGGTCATGACGTCTCCCCAGGGCGAGATCCCATTCCGCATCGAGGGAATCTGGCTCACTCTGTTCCGCGTCGGTGTCGGGTTCATGACGGTCCGTGCGAACCCACTCAGCAGCGAACTCAACGCGTGGTATGACTTCCTCCATTCGTTCAGGTTCATACAGGGTCAAAGGCGAGTCGGCGTCCGAGGCCAGAGGCGCACGGGCTTCGACAAGGAGACGAAGAAGCCGACTGTGAGCCCGTTCTTCCCGCATCCAGCCGGCGGGGTTGAGACTCACCCGGAGGGGACAGGCACGCTCGGCGAGGTGATCGATGCGCTCTTGCGCACGGGCGCAACGAGTAGAGACGGCTCCGTGTGGTGGCGGGAGGTGTTCGTGCCGGGACAGCTCCTGCCGTTCGTCTCGCTCTACGTCGATGGGCAGCCGCCTGAAAAAGACCCGCTTGTCCTCTACAAGGTGCGAAACTTCTTCTCGTCGCGGCAGGAATCAGCGCCGTCGCATTCAGACCTGCAGCCCGACCACCCAACGCTCCTCCCGTATGCAGACCGCCAGTGGTTCGTTGCGACGCTCGAAGGCGGTGGGTTTGTGGCATGCGATGCGCCGCGGACAGACTTCTTTCGGACGCAGATGCCGGACCACCTCGCAAAGCCCTACTTTCTCCTCTTCCTCCTCACGCTCCAGCAGCGGTTCGCGCTCATGATGTTCTCCGAAGAGGTGTCCCAGCACTGGCTTGTGGCTGAGGAGGAGGGCAGGGACCAGAAACGTGAAGCGGCGTTCGAACATATCCGCGACCTGCTCTTGCTGTTTACAGCGCGTGGACTCTTCACACAGGTGATGCAGCGTGAGCACCACCACCGGTGCTATGAGAAATGGCAGCAGATCTTTCAGGTGGAACGGCTCTACCAGGAGGTGAGCGACGAGGTAAGGGAGATGTACAACGTCGTCCAACTCAAGCGCGCCGAACGGCTGCAGAAGCTGCAGGAAGAGGAGGCGGAACGGACAAAGAAGCTCGAAGAACGGATCAGCATGCTCGGTATCCTCATCGGTGTTCCAGCGATCATTTTGAGCTTCCTCGGCGTTAACCTGCAGAATTTCACAACGCCAGAGGGGATATCGATCGTGACAGCCCTCCTCATTGTGATCGGAGGCGGGGGGATTGTCAGCTCGATCGTTCTCTGGCTGCTCCGGAGGCAAATGAAGAAGGAGGGTACCCGCAGGAAATAGCGGTTTTGTCTGGTTGAGCGGATCTGAAAACGCAAGACCCCTGCCGAGAACGGCAGGGGTTTCTTTTTGGAGCGGGAAGCCCGATGGAGAATGGTTGATAATCAGCCATTCAGTGGTTGATTATCAACCAAAAGGTGCTGCTGCTTTTCATGCCCACAATGCGTTGACCGGCAGGGCAACGATCTTTTGCCCGAAGGGAACGCTCTCCGCACCGGTGTAGAGTATCACTCCGCGAACGAACCTGTCGCCCAAGAGTTCCGCTGCATTCTTCAGACCATTGAGGTCACGTGCCGTCACTCGTGAGGCGGACTTCACTTCGACGCCGACGATCTTTCCGTCAGGGCGCTCCAGCAAGATGTCCACTTCATGTCCGGCGGTGTCGCGGAAATGGTATAGCCGCGGCTTACTCCTTGACCATGAGGCCTGCTTCAACAGCTCCATTACGGCGAAGTTCTCAAGGATCCGGCGGAAGAATGTCGCGTCCTCACGAAGGCGCTCCCGGTCGTACCCGATGAGATGGGTGAGGAGCCCCGTGTCCGTCATGTAGAGCTTCGGTGCTTTGATGAGTCGTTTCCCGAGATTGCCAGACCATGCAGGAAGCGGACGGACGAGGAACGTTGTCTCCAGGAGCGACATGTAGCGCTTGAGTGTGGACTGCGGGATATCCGCGCTGTTCGAAAGCTCGGCGTAGTTCTGCAACGCGCCGGTACGGGCCGCGAGCAGGGAAAGAAGACGCGGCATCGCCGAGAGCCCCTCGATATTGGCAAGGTCCCGCACATCGCGCTCGAGGATCGTTGTCACGTACGAGGAGAACCAAGCCCTGCGCCTCTCCTCGGCCTTCCTTTGCTGAATCTCGGGATACCCCCCGGCAACAACCCTTGCCACGAGACTGCCCTTTGGCACCTTCTCCTTCGGCCCGTTGGGAGTTTTTCCGGAGAAGAGCAGGTCGATGAACCTCTCGGTCGTGCCCTCGAGCTCCCCTTGCGAGAAGGGATGAAGTGTGAGTATCTCTATCCGTCCGGCAAGGGATTCCGACACCCGCGGAAGCGAGAGGACATTGGCGGAGCCGGTAAGAATGAATCGACCCGGCCTTCTTTCTCTGTCCACTTCGGCCTTGATCGCGAGGAGCAATTCAGGGATGCGCTGGACCTCATCAATGACCATCGGCCCAGGCACGGCGCGGATGAAAGCGTCAGGATCTTCGCGCACGGCGGCAAGTGTCTGGGCGTCGTCCAGCGTGACATAGCGCGCCGGGTGCTTGTTCTCAGCGAGCCAGCGAACGAGCGTACTCTTACCGGACTGGCGGGCGCCGATGAGCATGATGACCGGCGTATCGGTCAGTGCATCAAGCAGGGAAGGCGTAATGTGTCTCTCGATCATCATGCCTGTAATATAGCCAACTTGTTGTTGATAATCAACCACTCAATGGTTGATTATCAACCAGATGCTAAACTGGCGGGTACTGACACTGCTACGCATGTGTGGCTGGCAATAGGCGTGAGGCCCGAGAACGGAAGGAACATCGCAGTCTTCGGCTTGCATGTTTATACAGAAAAGTGTATGTTTATGTGGGTAAGCTTTCAAGGAGAACGGAAATGATTCGTGCAGCAGTAGTGGGGGCGTCGGGGTACTCGGGTGCGGAGCTCCTGAAGATCCTCCTCCGCCACCCCGAGGTGAGGGTGGAGAAGGTGACGGCGAACACGACCGTCGGAAAGCGGGTCGACGAGCTCTATCCCGTCTTCAAGGGGCGGACCGACCTCGTCTTCGAGCCGTGGAACTCAAACCACTTCGACGGACTCGATGTCGCGTTCATTGCCCTTCCGTCGGGCGAGGCGATGGGGATCGTACCGACCGTCCTCGCCCAGGTGAAAAAAGTCATTGACCTTGGTGGTGACTTCCGTTTGAAGAACTCGGCCGAATACGAGCTCTACTATAGAAGGAAACATACCGCAAGGGAGCTCCTTCCGCAGGCGGTCTACGGGCTTCCGGAGTGGAACCGTGATGCAATCCAATCGGCGAAACTGATTGCAAACCCGGGATGCTATCCGACATCGGTCTTACTCGCGTTGTTGCCCGGCCTCAAGGCGGGTCTCATTTCGCCGGATGGCATCGTGGTCAGCTCGCTCTCCGGTGTTTCCGGTGCGGGGCGCACGGTGTCAATCGAGATGATCTTCACCGAGGTGAACGAAAACATCCGCGCTTACAAGGTGGGCATCCACCAGCATACTCCCGAGATTATCGAGGCACTCAAAGCGTCGACCGGCATCGAGCCGGACCTTGTCTTCATCCCCCACCTCGTGCCGATGAATCGTGGAATCTACAGCACAATCACGGTCTCGCTCTCCTCGGATATCGATATTGAGAGAATCTATGAGGCGTACGAGTCAGCCTACGCATCGGCGCCATTCGTCCGTATCACGCGTGCAAGAATCCCTGAGGTCAAGGACGTTGTCGGGACGAACTACTGTGACGTCGGGTTCGCACTCGACCGTAGGGCGAAAAAGCTCGTCATCGTCTCTGCCATCGACAACCTTGTGAAGGGAGCCGCCGGACAGGCGGTGCAGAATATGAACATCATGTTCCGGCTTCCGGAGGAAGAGGGTTTAATCGCATGATGGAATTCCAAGAGTGTATGGGCGGCATCACGGCACCAAGGGGATTCCGCGCTGCAGGAGTCCACTGCGGACTCAAACGCCACACGAAGGACCTCGCCCTCATTGTCTCCGATGTACCGGCGGTCGCGGCGGCGATGTTCACAACAAACAAGGTGCAGGCGGCACCCCTCCTCGTGGACCAGGAGCAGCTTAAGACCGGTTCGACGTTCCGCGCCGTCGTTGTCAACAGCGGGAATGCGAACGCGGCGACGGGCGAGAAAGGTCTCGAGGATGCGTGGACGATGGTAAATGAGACCGCTTCACTCGTCGGCGTTGCTCCAACTGAAGTGTTCGTCTCTTCCACAGGCGTCATCGGCCAGTACCTCCCGATGGAAAAAGTGATTGCCGGAATCAAGCAGGCGGCGAAGCTCCTCTCGAAGGACCACCACAGCGACGCGGCGCAGGCGATCATGACGACCGACACGTTCCCGAAAGAGGTGGCTGTAAGACTCACGCTGGCCGGCGCCACAGTGACGATTGGCGGCGTGGCGAAAGGCTCGGGCATGATCGCCCCCCAACTTGCGGGTCCGCCTCACGCGACGATGCTTGCCTACGTGACGACCGACGCGGTCATCAGTCAAGTGCTCCTTCAGTCCGTCCTTGAAAAAGGCGTTTCGCAATCGCTCAACCGGATCACGGTGGACGGTGACACGAGCACGAACGACACGATCCTCGCCCTTGCGAACGGAACGGCCGGGAATGCGCCGCTTGAGGCTGGCTCACCTGACCTCGAGGCGTTCAGCGCGGCGTTCGAGGCACTCCTTAAGAAGCTTGCGAAGATGATCGCGCGCGACGGCGAAGGCGCGACCAAGCTCATCGAGATTACGGTGACGGGTGCGCGCTCCGAGGAAGAGGCCGCGAAGGCGGCGTCCGCCATCGCACGCTCAAACCTCGTGAAGACGGCGGTCCACGGAGAGGATGCCAACTGGGGACGCATCCTCGCGGCGGTCGGCTATTCCGGGATCGACTTTAACCCGGCGGAGACGATGATCTATTTTGGCGACCTCAAAATTCTCGGGAAGAACTACTCGATCGAGTTCTCCGAGGAGGAGGCAAAGAAGATTTTGGCGAAATGCCAGGTGAAACTTACGGTGCAGCTCAACAGCGGGCCGTGCTCCGCGACGTTCTGGACGTGTGACCTCTCAAAGGAATACGTCCGCATCAATGCGAGCTACAGGAGCTGAGCGATGGTGCGCGGAAGTATGACGAAGGAAGAAGTCCTCATCGAGGCGCTGCCGTACATCTCTACGTACGAGGGGAAGACGTTCGTCGTGAAGTATGGCGGCGCGGCGATGTCGGAGGATTCCCTGAAACGGACCTTTGCGCAGGACGTGACACTCCTCAAGAAGATCGGCATCCGGCTGATCATCGTGCACGGCGGAGGGAAGGAGATCACCGCCATGCTCGACCGGCTCGGCGTCGCGACCCGGTTCGTCGACGGGCAGCGCTACACCGACCAGGAATCGCTCGCCGTCGTCGAGATGGTCCTCGCTGGGAAGATCAACAAGGAGATTGTGTCGCTCATTAACGAAGTCGACGGCGGAGCCATAGGGCTCAGCGGCATAGATGGAGGACTCCTCGAAGCGGACCACGTGGATAGGGAGAAGCTTGGTGCTGTCGGGAACGTCCGCACGGTCCGCTCGGACCTCCTCCGTGGCATGCTTGACCGGAACTGGATGCCTGTCATCGCGACGCTTGGTGTGACGCCATCGGGGGAGCATCTCAACATCAACGCGGACTATGCGGCGGCCGCCATTGCGGCGGCTCTGGACGCGGAGAAGCTCGTCTACATAAGTGACGTCCCCGGCGTGATAAAGGATGGCACGCTTGTCCCGACGCTGACCGAGAGTGAGGCCGAAGAACTCATTGCTGCGGGCGTCATTACCGATGGGATGATCCCGAAAATCCAAACGGCGTTTAAGACAGTCGGGGCGGGCGTCCGTAAAGTCCACATGATCGACGGCCGCGTGCCACACTCGCTCCTCCTTGAGATATTCACGTCGGAGGGAATCGGAACCCAGTTCATCAGAGCTACAACTCAGGAGGAAGCATGAAGAAGGACCAGCGGCAGTTCATCATTAAGGATATCATCGGCAAGATGGAGATCACAAGCCAGGAGCGGCTCGTGAAGGAGGTGAAGCGAAGGGGTGCCCACGTCACACAGGCCACCCTCTCTCGCGACCTCAAGGAGATCGGTGCCGTGCGCGTCCCCTCGACGAACGGGATGCGCTACACTGTGGGAGCGGAGTCCAAGAAATTGAAGCGCGCGGTGGGCATCGAGATCCTTGCCGTGCTGGCAAACGAAACGACACTCCTTGTGAAGACAATCCCCGGTGGTGCACACACCGTGGGGTCGTACATCGACGGACTTCACCGTCCCGACATCCTTGGCACGGTGGCAGGCGACGACACGCTCATCGTCGTCCCGTCGTCGGTGAAGAGCACTGCGGGATTGCTATCATCAATCAACGAACTAATGACCGAGGAGTAACGGAATGGAAAGCGGATCAACGAACGGAAGAGGGAAGATCGTCGTTGCCTACTCGGGTGGACTCGACACGTCCGTCATGGTGAAGTGGTTGAAGGACAAGTACGACGCCGAGATCATTACGTACACAGGCGACCTGGGCCAGCGGAAGGAGCTCGTTGGCCTCGAGGAGAAAGCGAGGAAGACCGGTGCAAGCGGCGTCTACATTGAGGACCTGAAGGAGGAGTTTGTCACGAACTACATCTTCCCTGCGCTGAAAGCGGGGGCACTCTATGAGGGCGCGTACCTGATGGCGAC
>PEWR01000083.1 GCA_002779395.1 Ignavibacteriales bacterium CG07_land_8_20_14_0_80_59_12 | reverse complement strand
CAGATGACGTTGTTCGAGCTCCAGGACGATCCGGTTCGCGAAGAGCTTCGGAAGCTGGAACTGGATTCCGTCACGCCGATCGAGGCGCTCAACGTCCTTGCTTCCCTGAAGAAGAAGGTCGAGAAGCCGTAGCGTTCCCAGTCAACTGACACTGTCAGAAAGGGCGTGATTTCTCCGGAGCCGGTGGGCTCTCGGACCTTGCGAAAGGAATCCTGAATGAAACCATCTCACGCAGTACACATGAGCATCACGTTCAAGGAGCTGTCCAGCGGGCGCGACGTGCGTCACAGTTTCTCGATCCTTTCGCGACACCCGCGTTTGTCGCTTTTCTGGACGTTCCTGAAGACTCTTGTTCACATCCGGCCCTGACTTCCAGGGGATCCTCGAATGGCAAACTACCTTGTGACCGGTGCAGCCGGCTTCATCGCTTCACGCGTGGCGGAGATGCTCCTCGATGAGGGGCACAACGTCACCGGTGTCGACAACCTCAACGACGCGTACGATGTCCGTCTTAAACAATGGCGACTCGGGAGGCTCGGCGCTCGACCAGGCTTTCAATTCCAACGCGTGGATATCTGCGACCGGAGTGCCATGCACCTGTTATTGGGCGAAGCGGGGTCGAGAGGCTTCGATGCCGTGTTGAACCTCGCAGCGCGGGCGGGTGTCCGCCCCTCGGTCGAAAACCCGTGGGTGTACGTCGAGACAAATGTGATCGGAACGCTGAACCTTCTCGATCTGTGTCGCGAATTCGGCGTGGCGAAGTTTGTGCTTGCCTCAACGTCGGGCCTCTACGGCGCCAGCGACCAGACGCCGTACCGCGAGGATCAGAACACCGACCACCCCCTTTCCCCCTACGCCGCATCGAAAAAAGGGGCGGAGGCTCTCTGTCACACATACCACCACCTCTACGGCATTGACATCTCGATCTTGCGCTACTTCACTGTCTATGGCCCTGCAGGCCGGCCGGACATGAGTCCGTTCCGATTCGTCCAATGGATCAGCGAGGGAAGGCCGGTGACCGTCTACGGCGACGGCCGCCAGTCGCGCGATTTTACCTACATCGACGATATCGCGCGTGGGACCGTGGATGGGTTAAAACTTCTTGGATGTGAGACAATCAATCTCGGCTGCGACTCACCGATCGTGCTCAACGATGTCATCGCATTGATCGAGGAGCTTGCAGGGAAGCGAGCACAACTCGACCACCAGCCGCCTCACCCGGCGGACGTTCCGGTGACGTGGGCCGACATTGGAAAGGCACGCAGGCTCCTCGGGTGGGAGCCGCAGGTTCAATTTCGGGAGGGGATGCGGCGTGTTGTGGAATGGTACAATCGCAACCGCGAGTGGGCGCGGGACATCAAAACATGAAAGACGCTGCGATACCGCCCCGCCCACCGTCCTTCTGGCGGGGCAGCGCCGCGAGACCAGGGACTCATTTCTTCTTGTAGAGGTATGCGCACTCCAGGAGGCGGTTCTCCTTCCCATCGTGGAGGGCGAACTTCGATCCACTCCAGATGGCTGCCCCGCCGTACTCGCCCTTTGTGTTGATTGCGTAGAAGTTCACGTTGAAAGCCGGCGTCCCGTCGTCGTTCTTCAGACGCGCCTCCTTCAGGTTGTCCACGATCCGCCTGCAAGCGGCGAGGCATGCTTCCTCGGGCGATTTCCCGGCACGCATCGCCTCAACGACGATCACGCTGCTGCAGTTCACGAGGTTTGATTCACCTCGCCCCGTTGAGCCTGCTGCGCCCACCTCGTTGTCGACATACAATCCAGCTCCGATGATTGGTGAATCGCCGACCCGGCCCGCGATCTTGAAGGCGAGACCGCTCGTCGTCGTCACGCCGGACAGGTTCCCCTGCAGGTCAAGCGCATCACAGTTGATCGTGCCGTAATGCCGGGCGTACTCGCGGAGCTGCGCGCCGACGCTTCTATCGTCGAGGCTGTGCGGCTGCAGCCAGTCGTCCTTCGTGCTCATCGCCTCCTTCCACTCGAGCCAGATCTTCCGAGATTTCTCCGTGAGGAGGTTCATTTCCTGGAACCCGTGTGCCCGTGCAAACCGGAGCGCCCCCTTCCCGACAAGGAGGACATGGTCACTCCGCTCCATCACGGTTCTGGCGACCAGCGACGGATTCTTGATCTTCTGAAGGGCTGCAACTGCGCCTGCCCGATGGGATGGACCGTGCATGACGGAGGAATCGAGCTCAACCACACCGTCCTCGTTCGGCAGACCGCCGTAGCCGACAGTGATGTCATCGGGGTCGTCCTCAATAATATTGACTCCCGCAACGACGGCGTCAAGCGCATCGCTTCTTTGCATGAGAAGCTGCATGGCCTTCTCCGTCGCCCGCAGTCCGTTTCCACTCGCAATGACGATCGGCTGCCGGACCGGAGGAGCGGCATGGAGGGGCGGCAGGGCTTCCTTCACGCGAAGGAGTGGTTGTGCGGCGGTGGCCGCCAGGGCGGCACCCGTTGTCTTGAGGAAATCACGCCGTTTCAGATTACCCATGAGCGAATGCCTTTCGTTCTTGAAAAGAGGAGGAGGTAGACCTCTCAGCGCACCCCGCGGTCCCACCCCTCTATTGTATCATTGATCAGCCCACGCATCTTCTCCTGCACCTTCTTGAAGTAAAGCTTTGCCTTGTCCACGTCAAAGACCGGAAGTCCCTGTCCCGGCTCGTAGAGCAAAATGGTAGCCGGGTCGGGATACGCCGACCATGATCGGTCAATCGGATGGGCCATTTTCGGAGAATACAATTCCTTGTGCACGAGGGAGGGGTCGATGGCAAGGATCGCCGCCGTCTCGTTGTTCCCTGCGTGCCCGCCGTTCTCGCCGAATACTTCCTTGATCGCCTCAGATGCGTATGACCACCAGTCAATGATCAGGAGTCGTGCATTCCTCTCGAGGAAGAGTCGCTGTGCTGCCGCGTCAAGGAGCGGACGGTTTGGTCCGTGGCCGTTAATCACGATGATGTTCTTGAACCCGGTCCCTGCGAGCCCTTTCATGACTTCGTAATAAAGCCTTTTGAGGACCTCGTCACTGATCCCGAACGAGCCAGCGTAGCGCGAGAGAGAGCGTGTCGCACCGTACGGGATGGCCGGCGCGACAAGTGCATTGACTTCGGTGGCCAGTCCCTCTGCGAACTTCTCGGGTGCGAGTATATCTGCGCCGTTGTTGATGACTCCGTGAGCCTCGATCGTCCCTGCGGCGAGGATGACAGTCTGGACCTGGGCCGGGACTATCTTCTGAATTTCCATCCAGTTCAAATCCTGGAGCGCCCGGTGGGTGATAGGCTGGGAGAGCGACAGGGAAACAGACGCGAAGACAAGGAAAGTCAATTCGACCGTGGTACGCATGGGGATTCCTCCTCGAAGAATATGCCGAATTTAAGGACGCTCCCCCGTAAATGCAAGCCGTCATAAACGGCAGGGGTCCGTGAAACGTCGCGCAGGTCTCCGCCAACCGCTGCGGTCGATAGTTGAATAATATGGAGACGCGAAGTACATTTATCCATCATGCCAATTGCGATTCTCTCTGATATCCACAGCAACCTTGAAGCGCTGCAGGAGGCAATGATCTATATTGAGCACGCCGGCGTCGATGAGGTGGTCTGCCTCGGCGACATCGTCGGCTATGGACCGGATCCGAACGAGTGTGTCGACATTATCAAATCGGCCTGCTCCCGCGTCGTGAAAGGGAATCACGACGCCGCGGCCTGCGGCCAACTCAGCCTGGGCTGCCTCAACCGACCCGGACGCGCGGCGATGGAATGGACGCAGGAGACGCTTACCCGGGAGAACAGAGAGTATCTTGCCTCGCTCCCTCTCATCGAGAAAAACGGAGGAACGACCTTCGTTCATGCCTCTCCCCTCAAGCCTGAAGAGTGGACCTACATTGACTCGCCGTACGAGGCGGCACCCGCCTTCGAAGCGTTCGATACACCGGTGTGCACAATCGGGCATACCCACGTCCCCGGCATCCTCTCAGAAGACCTCGCGACGCTGGTCCTGAAAGAGGGGCTGCGATGCCTCATCAATGTTGGGAGCGTGGGACAACCAAGGGACGGAAACCCTCGCCTCTCGTTTGGCCTCCTTGACGTGGCAAAATGGAAGTACGAGAACATCCGGATTGATTACAAGATCGGGGACGTCGCGAAGAGGATCGTTGAGCGCCGGCTCCCCGGCATTCTTGCCGAACGTCTCTACGACGGACGATGATCGTGCGCGGCCCGATCGGTCGTGTGCAATCCTCTCACCAAGAGTTGTCGAAACAAGGCTCTGGGGAACTCTCCGAGGACCCATCCGCTGCATGTCCGCAGTGAGGTATTCGAAATTCACTCCGGCTTCGGCCTTCGTTGGATTTCACTGTAGACCGTCATATGATTCACACTTTGATGTTGCGCTGGTTGAGAGTAGATTCTCCGGGCCGTGCGGTCCTGGCACCTCCGCGGGTCGATGACAGACGACTTCGCATGATGCTGAGCGGACGACGGGTTCTCGCAGCCCTCTCTCTCCTTCTGCTGACCGCAGGTATCGCTACTGCCCAGCGCGAGCTGGTCCCGGTGGACCACCCGGTCTACCGCTTCCTCTTCCGGCAGGAGCTCCGGGGCGCAATTGAGGGTTTCAACTGGGGGATGCTTCCGCTCTCGCGCGCCGAGATCGCGGGATACCTCGATACCCTCGAAGCATCCGCCGTGCGCGTGCCAGTGAAGTCAATGTCGCACGTCGACCTTGAGATGCTCGATGACTTCAGGACTGAGTTCAGCTACGATCTGACACGGTCGGCGGCGAAATCGTCATCGTTCCTTCCCGGGTTCGATTTCCCGACCCTCTTCAATGACAGCCGGCAGAAATACCTTTATGCCCGCACTGACTCCTCGACCTCCATTTTCATCGACGGGTTTGCGAGCCTCAGCTATCGTTCGGGGAGCGGCGATTCGGTCGGCTCGGCGTTGGCAACGCTCGGCGACATCGGGATCCGAGTGAGGGGGACTCTCTTCGACCGGCTCGGGTACTATGTCCAGGCCTCCAACGGAAGCCTCCTGAGCGGGTCTCACGACTTTGCGATCCTTGATCCGCACTTGAAAGCGAACAGGAAGTTCAACAGCGACGAGAAGAAATTTTTCGACAGGACCGTCGGCTACCTCCGGTACGACGCCGACTGGCTCGTCGTCACCCTCGGGAGAGAGCAGCTCCTCTGGGGGATGGGATATGTGGACCGCGCCGTCCTCTCCGAGAACTCGGTGCCGTTCGACTTTGCGAAGATCGACATCAAGAAAAATTCAGTCCGGTATTCCTTCTTCCACGGAAGCCTTGTCGGTCAGGATTCGGCGGGGGAAAACCTCTCCTCGAAGTACATCGCAGCGCACCGTCTCGAATTCGACATCGTCCCCACGCTCCGGATCGGCTTGAGCGAGATGGTGATCTACAGCAACCAGCCGATGAACTTCGCCCTCATGAACCCGTTCACGTTTCTCACGAGCGCCGAGCTGTCAACGGAGATGCCGACGAAGCAGGACAACAGGCACAATACGCTCCTCGCCATCGACGCCGAGCTCTATCCGTCGCGAAACGTGAGGCTTTTCGGCTCGTGGCTCATCGATGACATCAAGATCGGTGCCATCGGGAAGAGCGACATCTCGGCCAACTCCAACAAGTTCGGCTGGCAGGCCGGTTGCTCCTGGACCGAAGCCTTTTCCGTTCCGAACCTGACGCTCAACGCCGAGTACTCCCGGATCGGCCCGTTCGTCACGAGTCACTGGACGAACGCGAGCTCGTACACTAATTGGAGTCTTCCTCTCAGTGAGGCGCTTCAGCCGAACTCGGACGAATGGCTCTTCTCGGCAGGGTACGACATTACGAACCGGCTCTTCGTCAGTGGACAGGTGAAGCTTCAACGATCCGGCGAGAATATCGTCGATTCGGAGGGGCATATCGTCTTCGACGCCGGCTCGGACATTCTCCATGGCGAAGGGCACCTCCTTCATCCGAACGTCTTCCTCCAGGGACGCCGGGTCGATCGCACTCTTGTGTCGTTTCTTGTTTCCTATCAGCCGATCCGTCAGTATTTCGTTGAGCTGAAGTACTTCTTCAACAACGAGCGCTTCATCGAGAGCGGCAGGAGCCTTGTCGATTCCGTCGTCTGGTTGACAGTGAGAGTGGACTATTGAGCCGCCGTCTTCTGCCTTGCGGAGGAATGGAGAGTTTCGTATATTGACATACCGAGAGCGATGAAGACGGCGGAGTAGCTCAGTCGGTTAGAGCAGCGGAATCATAATCCGCGTGTCGGGGGTTCGAATCCCTCCTCCGCTACTTTTTCCTGCAACGTGCAGGATTTTTTGTATATGAAGCCTCAGGGCAAAACCCGGTCCATCTTCCCTCGTGTCGAGGAGTTCGTTCGTCGTCGACGGCTCCTTCCGGAAGGAAGCAGCGTCCTCCTCGCCGTGAGCGGCGGACAGGATTCGGTTGGGATGCTCACTATCCTCCGGGAACTTGCACCCAAACTCAAGCTCCGCCTCTCCGTCGCACACGTCAACCATCTCCTCCGCGGTGCCGAATCCGATTCGGACGAGACATTCGTCTCTGAGCTGGCCGCATCGGCCGGGCTCCCGTTCTTCGTCGAGCGTGTCGATCCGGCTGCGCTCTCGGCTCGCGAGAAAAGGTCGGTTGAGGATGCGGCACGCGAGCTCCGCTACGAGGCGCTTGAGCGCATGCGTGTACAGGCGCGCAGTGACCTCATCGCGACCGCTCATACGGCCGATGACAATGCTGAGACCGTCCTCTTTAATCTGGCAAGGGGCAGCGGTGTGCGCGGCCTTGCCGGCATTCCGGTGAAGAGAGGAAACATTGTTCGTCCCCTTCGCTGTCTTGGAAGGGAGGAGGTCGCGCGCTTCCTAGCCGAGCGGGGCGTCCAGCATCGCGATGACTCGTCGAATATCTCCCTCAACGCGACGCGGAATTTCATCAGGCTTGAAATCATTCCGAGGATCCGCGATGGAGTGAACGACGAATGCGTGCGGAACATCGACCGGGCGAGCCGCATGCTCGCTGAGCTTGGAGATTTTCTCGAGGCCTATACCGCCTGCGAGACCGAGCATGTGAGCCGGGTTGAGGGAGGAGATCTGTTTCTTGATATTTCAGGTCTCAAGCGTTATCTTATCTTTATCCGGAGAGAAATTATCCGAAGTGCCGTTCGCTCGTGGAGCCGCAAGTCCCTTGCTTTTGAGCAGGTTGAAGAGATCCTCGGCATCGCGGACTCTGACAACGGGACTTCGCTTGCGCTCCCCGGAAGGCTGAAAGTCTGGAAAGAGAAATCCTCGCTTGTTTTTACCTCGTCTTCCAGGGCCCCTTTCAGCCGGCAGATTGAGATAGGCCACCTCTATGAGTTCCCCGAATTCTCCTTCTCGAGCGAAATCTGCCGGCGCAATGAGGTCCGTTTCATCCCGGATCCTTCAGTAGAATTCGTTGATGAGGAGAAGCTCGCTCCGCCTCTCGTACTTCGAAGCTGGTCGTCGCAGGATTCTTTTCAACCGCTTGGACTCGGCAGCATGAAGCGGGTGGGGGCTTTCCTTGCAGATAAGGGGGTTCCCCGCCGGGAAAGGGATTCGGTTCTTGTCCTTGAATCAGACGGGAAAATCGTGTGGCTGTGCGGGCATCGGTTGGATGCCCGATACTCATTGAGCGAGCAGGCGACCCGAGTCGCAAAGCTTGTGTGGCGAAGGAGATGATTCCGAGCCCGGCAGGGAGCGGGAGTGCCTTTGTGCTGAAATCCGTGTGGCCACGTTTGCGCCTCCGGCGGAGTGCGATGATTCACATCCGAGGGGTACTTGATGCCGGAAAGAATTGCGGTAAACGGCGAGACGTTCGAGCTGTTTATCACGGAGGAACGGATCAAGCAGCGGATCCGTGAACTCGGAGCGCAGATTTCAAGGGATTTTGAGGGCAAGGTTCCGATCCTGATCGGCGTTCTGAACGGCGCGTTCATTTTCTTCGCCGATCTGATACGCGAAATCAGCATCGATTGTGAGGTCGATTTCTTCAAGCTCTCGAGCTATGGTGATGCGAAAATCTCCTCGGGTGATGTGCGTCTGTTGAAGGATCTCAACTGCCAGGTCGAGGGGAGGCATATCATCATTGTCGAGGATATCGTCGACTCGGGACTATCCATTGAATTCATAAGGAGCCTGATTACGCGTCAGAACCCAGAATCTTTTTCAGTTGTTACACTGTTATATAAACCCGAGGCTGCGAAAGTCGATTTTCCGATCACGTATGTCGGGTTTTCGATACCCAGGCACTTCGTGATCGGGTACGGGTTGGACTATGCCCAGCGGGAGCGAAATCTCCGTGCTGTCTACCGTCTCGCAGAGTAGCGGGCGCGGAGTGGAGATGAGACATGTCTGAGATTGGTCAGCAGAAGAACGAACAGACGGACGGAAGGAACAGCCGGCCCGTGCGGAAACCGCCGGTGCGCCGCCGCGTTCCCGGAGTCCCGAAACGGACACGCTCGAAGGGTCCGCCTCAAAGTGGCAATGAAGAGTTCAACTGGGGGCACGTCCTCCGTGTCCTCCTTACATGGACGGCAATCATCCTCGGCGTGTTCCTCGTGATGTCCCTCTTCCGGACCGACCAGGGGAACGAGATCGAGATATCCTTCACGCAGTACCAGCAGCTCCTCAGTGCCGGCTCCATCGAAAGTGCGGTCATCAAGAAGTCGGGCGCGACCGACTTTGAGTTCCACGGCACTCTCCGCAAAGCCGAGGAGCTCTCCATGCCCGGGCGGAAGCCCGTGAAGGGAGAGAAGTTCTTCCTCCTCCTCCCGTATACCACGATCGACGACAAGATCACATCGGAGTGGACCGTGAAGGGGGTAACGTTCAACATCGTGAAGGAGGATAATTCCTGGCTCAATGCCCTCATCACGGTGCTCCCGTGGATCTTCGTCCTGGGGCTCTGGCTTGTGATTTTCCGCCGGATGCAGGGGCAGAACACCAAGGGGATCTTCAGTTTCGGGAAAAGCCGTGCACGCATGCTGCGGGAGAATGAAGTGCGTGTGACGTTTGCCGACGTCGCCGGGGCCGACGAAGCAAAGGAGGAGTTGAAGGAGATCATCGAGTTTCTGAAGGACCCGGGGAAGTTCCAGCGGCTCGGCGGCAAGATCCCGCGCGGCGTGCTTCTCCTCGGGCCCCCGGGAACGGGAAAGACGCTCCTCGCGCGCGCCGTCGCAGGTGAATCCGGCGTGCCGTTCTTCACGATCAGCGGCGCCGATTTCGTCGAGATGTTTGTCGGTGTCGGAGCAAGCCGCGTTCGAGACCTTTTCGAGCAGGGGAAGCGAAACGCTCCCTGCATCGTCTTCATCGACGAGATCGATGCCGTTGGACGTCACCGCGGGGCAGGCATTGGCGGCGGACACGATGAGCGCGAGCAGACGCTCAACCAGCTCCTCGTCGAGATGGACGGTTTCGAGCAGAACAGCGGCGTCATCATCATCGCGGCGACGAACCGTCCGGACGTGCTTGACCCGGCGCTCATGCGGCCGGGGCGGTTCGACCGGCAGATCATTGTTGATCGCCCCGACGTGAAAGGCCGCGAGGGGATCCTCAGGGTCCACACCCGGAGCATCCCTCTCGACCCGAGCGTCGACCTCGAGACACTCGCAAAGGGGACGCCGGGACTTGCGGGTGCGGATCTCGCGAACCTGGTGAACGAGGCAGCGCTCCTTGCAGCGAGGCGGAACCAGAAGAACGTCACGATGAGCGACTTCGAGGAATCGAAAGACAAGGTCATGATGGGACTCGAGCGGAAGAGCCTCATCATCTCCGACAGGGAGAAGCGGACGACGGCCTACCACGAGTCGGGGCATGTCCTCGTCGCCCGGATGACGCCGGAAGCCGATCCCGTCCACAAGGTCACGATCATCCCCCGCGGCCGGGCACTCGGCCTTACCACGTACCTCCCGATAGACGAGAAGCACACCTACTCGAAGCAGTACCTCGAAGCGATGATCACGTATGCGCTCGGTGGCCGCGCGGCGGAGAGGCTCGTGTTCGACGAGCTCACGACCGGCGCCGGAAACGACATCGAGCGGGCGACCGTGCTGGCGCGGAAGATGGTGTGTGAATGGGGGATGAGCGAACGTCTCGGACCGCTCACGTACGGGTCGAACGAGGAAGAGATCTTCCTGGGCCGCGAGATTACAAAGCACCGCGAGTACAGCGAGAGCACGGCGATCGCGATTGATGAAGAGGTGAAGAGAATCGTCTCGAGCGCCATGGCACGGGCGGAGAAGATCCTCACCGAGAACATGAAACCGCTTGACCGCCTTGCGAGCGCGCTCCTCGAGCGCGAAATACTTGACGGCGACGAAATCGACAGACTCATCCGGGGCGAAGAGCTTCCTCCTGTGAAGAACCACGTGAACGGCGACCACGCCGATCAGGCGAAGTTTCCCGCCGCTCAGACGCCGGACAAACCCGTCGGCTTCTCATCGGAATCGCTCCCCCGGTGAACGAGGGTTTCATCGAGAGGCGGGCCCAGAACATCGACTACCGGTCCGAACTTGTCCGGAAGGCCATCCATCTCACGTCCCTTTCCATCCCGGTTGTCTACTACTTCGTGACCCGGAACTTCGCCCTCACCGTTCTCATCCCGCTCACAGTTGCATTCATCGTCGTCGATGTTGCACGGTACTACCACAGGCCGGTCGGCGACCTTTTCTACAACTTCTTCGGGTTCTTGCTGCGGCGGCACGAGCGCGATACGAAGACGAAGCGGCTCAACGGAGCCACCTATGTCCTCATCTCCGCAACGCTCTGCGTCCTCATCTTCCCAAAGCACTTCGTTATTCTCGGGTTCTCCATCCTCATCATCTCCGATTCCGTCGCCGCACTTGTCGGTCGGCGCTTCGGACGGCACCGTTTCTTCGAGAAAAGTCTCGAGGGGAGCGCCGCTTTCTTTGCGTCTGCCCTCCTCGTGGTTGCATTGACGCCGAAGCACTTTGACCTCCCGGTGGAGTTCCTTTTCGGTGCGGTCGCGGCGCTTGTTGCGACCGTCGCCGAAGCGGCCTCCGTGAACATCGACGACAACCTCACCATACCGGTAAGCGTCGCCGTGACCCTCTGGATTCTCTACGCAGTCTTCCTTCCCCAGTTCGACGTCTTCCAGTTCAAGGGAGCCCTGTAAGTGGCACGACCGCGAAGGCAAAAAAGAATCCCCGCCTGGACAGGCGGGGATTTCACTGTGTGAAGCTCCAGAAGAGGGCGCGGCTCTCACCCCTTGATCTTCAGTGAAGCGACAGCCTTCTCGAACGCCGGAAGGTATTCCTTTGCCTTTGGTCCGTACCAGTTCATGAAGACGCGGTAGAACTTGTCGTTCTGAACCAGGATATATGCCCGGCTCTTAATATCCTTCTGCGGCGGAGTGAGGTTCACGTAGCGGGCGGGAACGCCGTTGATGGTCGTGGCGGCCTCCCCGGTGATCCGGAAATTCTTCGCCATTTCGTTCTTCAGCTGCGAATACACCTTATCGAGAAGCAGTCCTTTCGCCGGCTTCACGTCGACGCGGTAGGTGCAGTCCAGCCGCTCGCCGCCGAACTGTACGGAGAAGATGTCGCCACCGCGCTTCGGGATCACGTTTGCTTCGAAGTTCGACGGGTACTGGATGTCGAGGTAGTTCGACGCGTACGTGTCGAACGTCTCCGCTGGCGCGTTCACATCCCTCCCCGCAACCTTCGCCTCGGGGTAACGGATCGTCGCGGCGATGGAATCGAAAGTCGGCTTCAACGCGTCGTACTGTTCGTTGAAGGCCGAGCAGTCGAGAGCGTAAAGCGAGGAATCCAGCAGCGCCAGCTCGTAGAATCCCTTGATGGATGTCGAGCTCGTGATCTTGATTGCGTACGGGACACGCACGGCTGCCGCAGTCCCGAGCGTTGCGTTCTCCTTTGCGCCGAACGTCGCAGCGTCTTTCCATTCGAGGTTGTTGCGGAAGCCGGTCTCAAGCGAATCGAGCGGCTTGAGGGCCTTGAGCTTCGTGACGCGGAAATCCACCTTCGCTCCGGAGGAGGATCCGCTGGGCGACTGGAAATTCATGATGGCGTCGTCAGACGAGAAGAAATCGACCTTTCCATACTGCTGGCGGGGAACCCAGGTCTTGGGGTATTCGAGGGAGAAGTTCAGGTATGGATCCTTGTACCGCTCCATCTCCGGGACACCGGCAGATTCCTTCTTCCCGCAGGATGAGAATCCAATAAACGTCACAAAGGCAAGCGCGGCAAGTGTACTCAGGCGTTTCATGTCGGAGTTCCTCCTTCGACTGAAGTGTGGTTTACTTGCCCCAGAGCTCGAACCACTTCTTGGCATCGGGGCTCTTCGGGTCCAACTGTAGAACTTTGCGCATTGCGGCGCGGGCCTCCTGGACCTTATCGGCGTTCTTCTGGTTCTCTCCCGGAACGCGGCTCTGCATGATGGCCTGAGCGAGCCAGAAGTACCCTTCCTTCTCCTTCGGAGCGAGACGGGTTGTCTCGCGGAACTCCTTCTGTGCCTCCGCGGTCTTCCGTGCCTTCTCCTCTTCGTTGGTCTGGTCCATCGTGAGGAGAGTGCATTGACCGAGACCGAGGTGTGTCCGGTAGTCATCCGGCTTTATCTTGATCGCCTGCCGGTATCTCTCGCCTGCGGCCGCGTACTCCTTCCGGAGGAAGTAGTACGAGGCGAGCGCTGTATAGGCTTCCGCAAGGTCCGCTTTGTTCTTCTCGGGGTTCACGGATGCGAGCTTGATGACGTCTTCGTACGCCGCTTTCTGCGCGGCGGAGGAGTCCATCATGGCATACGTGCGCGCGACGTAGAGGCGCGTCAGGAGGAAGTCCGGTTTCAGGCTGATCGCCCTGAGAAGGACCACACGTGCACTGTCGAGCCGAACCAACTGTGGTTCCTTCCTTGTGCCTTCCTGTGAGAGCTGCATATAGCAGATCCCGAGGTTGATGTACGCGGCGATGTTCGTCGAGTCGAGTGCGATCCGCTTCCAGAGATGTGAGATTGCGTCGGGCCACTTCTTCTGAAGCATGAGGAGGCGTGCCAGCTCGGAGTGGACATCGGCAAGCGTCGAGTCCTGCTGGAGGGCCTTCTGAAGTGTGGCAATGGCATCTGCGTCCTTCTTCAGCGCCGAGTAGGCGCGTCCCAAATTTGAGTAGTCCTCCGCGGTGAGCTTCGTGAGAGCGCTGAGTTTCTGGTACGACGTGATTGCGTTGTTGTAGTTCTCCTGAGCCTGTGCCGTGGGCAAGCCGGGTGCTGACCCCAGCATGAAGAAGGACCCTGCGAGTTGGCGGAGTGCTTCCACCGATTTCGCATCGTATGAGAGGGCCTTCTTTGCGGCATCGATGGCCAGCTTGTAGCTGTGGTTGCTGTAGAGGGCCTGGGCGAGCTCGCGGTAGGCGGGGAAGCCCGGCTTGAGCTCTGCATATCGCTCGAGCACGCCGGCACTCTTCCCGTAGTCCTTTGCCAGCATGTAGATCTTCCCAAGCTCATGGTACGCCTCTGCGTACGTGCTGTCGATGACGATGACGGACCAGTAGGTCCGGAGCGCCTCATTGTACTGCTTCTGCCTGAGGTACGTGTCCGCAAGACGAATGCAGGCAGGGATGTTCGTGGAATCGACCTCGACCGCTTTCTGGTACTGCGTGATCGCGAGCGGTGCGATGTTCACCTTCAGGTAGGCATCGCCGAGCCCCATGTACGGACGTGGATTGTTCGGCTGAAGCTCCCGGGCGTTCGTGAACTCGACGATGGCGGCGTCGGTGGAGTCAGCGGCGAGAAGCGCGTCGCCGAGTCCGGCGTGGTAGTCGAAGTTCTTCTGATCAAGCTTCACGGCGATGCGGTACTGCTTTACCGCGTCGAGCGGCTTCTTCTTCGCCAGTGCAATGTCACCGAGGCGCGCTTGCGCGGGTGCAAACTCGTTGTCGTAGTTCACGGAGGCGTTGAGCTCCTGCGCCGCAGAATCGAGGCTCCCGCGCCGGTAGAGGACCTCGCCGAGGTAGTAGTGTGCGTTCGCGGAGCGGGGCGATTCCTTCACGGCCCGCTCGAAGAATGCCTGCGCGGCGGAGAGGTTGCCCTTTGCAAACTCCTGCTTTCCTCGCTCGAGCGGGTTCTGTTCCTGGGCTGCCGCACCGAGCGCGAGAACGAGGAGCGCCGCGAGAACCGCGAGAAGCCGAAGTGTGACGTGACGTTGCATGGTTTCCCTCGTCAGTTAGATTCTGGAGAAGCAGGAACGAGCCGGATATTCTGGGTTGCAGGGACAAGGCCGGCCTTCAGGAATAACCTCTGTCCATCCGGGCTGGCAATGAATGAAATGAATCCGCCTCCGAGCCCGTAGAGGTACTCCGTCGAGTAGAGGACGATCGGCCGGGTGAGCGGGTAGTAATGGAGGTAGACGTATGCCGGATGTGGTGAGAACACTTTTGCGACCGTGCGAATCGTGTCGGGATTTACGGACGGGTCTGACAGTTCAAGGGGCCGGACCGGCAGCATGGTCCCGTGCAATGCATAGAGGCCGACGAAGCCAAGCGCATTGCCGTGTGCGGCAACATCCTCGACAACGGCGGGACTTGATGGGACGACGGTGACGGGGGCGGGGAACCGCCGGCCGCCGAGAAGACGCCGGGACACGAACTCGTATGTCCCCGCGTTGGGATCCTTTGTTACAATCCGGATCGGCTCGGCACGCCCACCCTTGAACGCGTTCCAGCGATTGACATTCCCCTCGAGGATGTTCGCGAGGTCGGTTGTCGTGAGCTGCTTGACCGGGTTTCGCTCGTTCACGAGGGCGGCCACGCCGTCGTAAGCGACGACGTGCTTCGACACCTGGATGTTGTACTTCCGGATGACGCTGTCTTCCTGCGGGTTGAAGTCGCGTCCGACGACGATAAGAGTTGCATCGCCGTTGATGAGTTTCACGATGGCCTCGCGCGAGGAGACGGACGAGACCTCGAACTTCGCCTCGGGGTACTTTACCTGGAAAGAGTCAGCGATTTCGCGGACGATCGGCTCAACCGATTCGGCGGCGAGGATCTTGAGGTGCCCCTTGGTGGGGGACTCCGTCTTCTGCTCCTGGCAGCCCCCTGCAAGGAGGCCGAGAACGAGAACGAGGGGCAGCAGCAGCACCCCTCGTCCCCGTCTCTTCGCATCTTCGGTCGTGCGGATCATTCTGGTTCCGATTGCTCTTTTCTCTTCATCCATAGTGCGATGAACCGGTAGATGCCGTAGAGCATGAGGATCGCGCCGAGCATCGTGCGGAAGTTCGACGGGAGGTCGGTCGGGACGACGATGTTGAGGATCACGACAAACCCCAGCGTGGAGATTAGCACGGCGGTCACAAGACCGATAATCCAGAGGATTCGCCCGGCGTCCACGTCCGCTCGGCTACTTCTTCAGTGTGAACCTGAACGGGATGATGACCCAGACCGCGACCGGTCCGTTGTTCATGAGTGCCGGCGTGAAGACGAACTTCATCGCGGCATCGGTCGAAGGCTGGTTGAAGATCTCGGCGTCGCTCTTCGCAACGAGCGCCTTCTTCGGTTTCCCTTCCTTGTTGACCCAGATCTTCACCCACACGGTCCCTTCAAGGCCCGCCCGGCGGGCGAGCTCCGGATACTCCGGCTTTAGCGTCCTTACTGGTGTCGGCTCCTTCTCGTACGGGACGAAATCCGGCGGGGGCGCGTCTTCCGGAGGAGGTGCCTCCTGGATGACGACCTGTTCGTTGCCGCCCGTCATCGAGGCGACCGGGGCCTGCACCTGGCTCAGCTCCTTCTGCGAGGCGAACGTCTGTTCGGCGCTCACCTCGGCATCAGGGACCGGCACCGGCACGCCGACGCTCGGCTTCACGACGGGACCCGAGACACCCATCTGCGGCGCAGCTTCCGTGTTCGTGATGGATGGAGGCGGACCGAGCTCACTGTACTTGAGGATCCGCACGGTCATCACCGGCTCCTCCTCCTTCTGCAGCGCCTGGGCAAGGAAATAGCCGCCGAGGACCAGCGCGTGGACGAGCACGGCGACGGCGAAGGCCGTCGCGAAGTAGCGCTGGTAGAGGCGCTTCAGCTCGGGGGCTCCGTAGACCGGCCTCTCCTCCGGTTGTGCCTGCACTGCTAGTTCTTGTTTCGTTGCCATGGAATGTACTCTCCACTCATTACAACAATTGTCCCGGGAGAATTGTCCCTCCGGGCATTACCCTGCCTTCTTCAACAGCGTCTTGTCCGCTTCGAGCAGGGAGGCGATGCTGAACCGGTTGATGCCGTTCTGATTGAGCTGATCCATGATGTTGACCATGAGGTCATATCGGGCTTTCCGGTCCACTTTGAGGAGCACAATGAGCTTCGGGTTCGCCTGGTACCTCTCGCGGAAGATGTTCTTGATCCCGTCGAAGTTGGTCTTCTGGGGGAGCTCGATGCCCATGTTCCAGTAGATGGCGTTGTTGTCGAGGGCGCGGACCGTGAGAAGGTTCGACTCGGCCACCTCGACCGATGCCTCGGACGGAGGCAGGTTGATCTCCATGGTCTGCGGCTTTGTCATCTGCGTCGTGAGCATAAAGAAGGTCAGGAGCAGAAACGCGACGTCGACCATAGGGGTCATATCGATACGAATGGCAATCCGACGTGCCTTCTTCCTCTTCTTACCCTTTTTGTGTCCTCGGTGTTCGGCGGTGTCTACTGCTGCCATGGTTCATTACTCCTTAGTCTTGGCTCGTCATTGCTGCTTCGTCGGGGGGATGTAGTCTGTCACGAGGTTGAACCGCGTGATGTTCGCTTTCTTGAGGATGTCCATGACATCCTCTGCGTACCCGTAGTCGGCTTCCTTGTCCCCCTTGATGACAGTCGCGAGCTTCGGGTTCTTCCGGCGGGCCGTCTGGAGCAGGTCCTGGAGCCGGTTCATTGGAACCTCGACGCCGGTCTTCAACTTGTTCTCCTCCCCGAAGATATCCTTGTCCCCCATGAGTCGCTGGGAGTCAAAGCCGAGGAAGATCCGCCCGTCCTTCCCAATTGTGACCGTGGCGATGTTCACATCCGGGAGTTTGAACTCGGAGTGCGAGCTCGGGAGGATAATCTCGACGGCTTCCGGCGGACGGAACTGCGTCGTCAGCATGAAGAACGTGAGGAGGAGGAACGCAACGTCCACCATCGGTGTCATATCGATCTTGACGGGGATGCGTGGCTTCTTGAATTTGGGCATGGACTGATGCCTCCTCTCGTCTTACTTTTTCAGGCCGAGCATTTGAACCATGCTGTAGCTTGCTTCATCGATCATGTAGGTGAAGGCGTCGACCTTGTTCACGAAGTAGTTGTAGAACACGATGCCGAGGATGGCAGCGACGAGTCCGCCGGCGGTGTTGATGAGGGCCTCCGAGATGCCGATGGCAAGGCCGATGGCATCCGGTGCGCCCGCCTTTGCCATAGCGCGGAATGCCCGGATCATTCCAATCACCGTCCCAAGGAGTCCGAACATCGTCGCGATGGAGGCGACGGTCGAGAGGACGATGAGGTTCCGCTCAAGAAGCGGTGTCTCAAGCATCGTCGCCTCTTCGATGGCGCGCTGAACCTCTGCAATCTGTTTCTCGGCTTCCATCTTGCTGTCACCGACGACGATCTTGTAGCGCTCGAGGCCGCTCCTGATCACATTCGCAAGAGAACCTTGCTGGCCGTCGCAGGCCTCAATGGCCTCGTCGACCTTGCGTTCCTCGATAAGACCGCCGACATTCTTGAGGAACTTCGGTGTCGAGCCCTTCCCGCCGGCCTTCTTCAGTGAGAAAAGACGCTCAAACACAATCGTGACGTTAATGAGCGTGAGACTGATGAGGATCGGCACGATGATGCCGCCGGTGTACACCATACCCATCAGGTTGTTGGGTTCCTCGCGCTTCGCGCCGTCTTTGAAGTTTGACGGATCCCCAAGGACGTACGAGAAAATGGCGATGGCAATGGCCAGCGTGAGGACGATGACGAGTGCCATGAAGAGGCCCTGCTTCATTGGAATGTTCCCTTCTTGATGTTGGACATGATGATGCGTGAATTGTGGCCCGCGTCCCGGGCCGACTGGTTACTTTGAAAAACTTGCCACGGCTTCCATCTGCGAATCGAAGACGTCGAACAGGAGCGACAGCTTTGTCGTCACAAAAATATTGTGGATGTTCTTGTTCACGCTGCAGAGAGCGATCTTCCCGCCGCGGTTCACGTAGCTCGTGTGACTCGCGACGAGCACACCAAGTGCGGTGCTGTTGACGTACGTGACTTTCCCGAGGTCGATGACAAGCTTCCTGTTCCCTCCTTCGAGGAGGTCCTTGACCGTCTTCTTCAGTTCGTCGGTCTCGTCTCCTCCGATCAGCGATCCCTTCGGTTCGAGAATCGTCACGTTGCCGCTTTCAATCGTTGTCGTTTTTACTGTCATAGCGAACCCCCCATTGTTTAGGAGTGTGCAAAGGTGTGTGGACTGTCCATCTCACATATCTCACGACGCCTCACCGAGCTGTCGGGGCGCGGGTCGGAGCTGGGCCAGCACCGCCTGGAGCTCCGGGAGGGCAAACGGTTTCTCAAGCGCCCGCACAATCCCCGCCTCACTCATCTGCTCCTCCCCTGAAAGCTCACCGAGCCAGATCACCGGAAGGCCGGGCCTCGCCCGGTGAAGGGCTTCAACAGAATGGATCAGCGTACCGTCGCTTGCGTCCTCGTTGACAAGCATCGCATCGAAGGGGGTCAGCTGGAGCTGTCGGTGAGCCTCATCCAGTGTCTCCACAAGGACTGCCTGGTTTCCGGCCCCCTGCAGGTACGAGCGCATGACAAGCCCAATGTTCTTCTCGCGGCTGACAAGCAAAATGTTCATGCGGTCTGCCCGCAAACCGTTAATATAGGCCTGTGATGGGTTGATTCCAACGCCATAGAGTCTTCCAACAATCATGCCACGGCGCTAATGGGACCTGCGAGAATCCATGGAATTCCGCCCATTTGCGGGGAGAATCCGAACTGCTCCATCGGCAACGGCATGCGGGATTGAATTTTGCAATGCAGAGGCGAACTGGGTGCTGCGACTCGCTGTAACACGTTGTGATGGATTGAGTTCGGTGCCTTGCGCTTTGCAGTGCGCCCCACTTGAACAAAGCATCTGTGCAAAAGGCAGTGGCCTCTTCGGGGACGGTTCAGACTCGCCTGAGGAAACTCGCAGGTGCGCTACGATGCAGCCGACTTGCCGCGGGAAAGGTTGCAGCGCGATTGTGCGATTGCTCAGAGGTTGTGCTTCTTCCGTTTTCGCCAGAGGGTCGCCGGGTCAATACCGAGGTTCCGCGCCGCCTCCTCGAGATCCTTCGAGACGCGCAGAACCCTGGCAATGTGGCGGCGCTCCATTTCTTCGAGCGAGAGAGGCTCCGAAACCTCCGAGCCGCCGCTGAGAACCTCCTCGGGAAGGAGCTGCGGTTCTATCGTCCCGCCGCGTGAAAGGATGACCGCACGCTCCAAGGCGTTCTCAAGCTGGCGGACGTTCCCAGGCCACCGGTAGCGCGTGAGGATTCCGAGGGCATCAGGCGTGAGAGTCGGTCCCGCCGATGCATCCCCTTTCTTGAATTCCTGCGAGAACTGCTTGAGGAAATGGTTGATAAGGAGCGGGATGTCCTCGGGGCGCTCGCGGAGAGGCGGGAGTTTGATCTTCACGGCGTTCAGACGGTAGTAGAGATCGTCGCGGAACGTCCCGTTCTTCATTGCCTCCTCAAGGTTCCTGTTCGTCGCGGCGATCACCCTCGCGTCGACCTTGCGCGTCAGGTTCTCGCCGACTCGCTCGAACTCGCGGCTCTGGAGGAATCGGAGGAGCTTCACCTGAAGCGAAGGGGAAATCTCGCCTATCTCGTCGAGGAAGACCGAGCCGCTGTCCGCCATCTCGAACCGTCCGATCCGGTCCTTGAGCGCACCCGTGAACGCTCCCTTGACATGCCCGAAGAGTTCGCTCTCGAGAAGGGTCTCGGCAAGGGCGGCGCAGTTCACACGGATGAAGGGGGCATCGCGCCTCTGGCTGTTCTTGTGTATGAAGTGCGCAAACAGCTCCTTCCCCGTTCCGCTTTCTCCCTCGACGAGGACGCTGATGCTGCTGTCGGCGACCTGGAGCGCGAGGTCGAGCATCCTCCGCATCGCCTCGTTCCGGGTCACAATCTCCCCGCCGAGCCTGAGCTCGCGGATCTGCTCCTGGAGGTCGCGGACCTGCACTTCGAGCGAGTGGTGTTCCCACACTTTCTCGGCGAAGAGACGGAGCTCATCGAGGTCGAACGGTTTCTGAAGGTAATCGTACGCCCCCTTCTTGATGGCCTCGACCGCGCTGTCGATGGACCCGTGCGCTGTAATGATCACGACCGTTGTCTCGGGAGACGACCGTTTGATTTCCTGGAGAAGCTGGATCCCGTCGATCGGGTACATCTTCAGGTCGACGAAGGCGATATCGTAATGCTCGGCAGTGGCCTGGTCGATCGCAAGCTCCGGACGGTTAAGGGCGTCGACGCCAAACCCGAGCGACTCCAGGCAGATCGTCATCGTCTTGAGGATGTTGGCTTCGTCGTCGACGATCAGGATTCTTCCACGCGGACTCATGCGTGTTCCCCTCCCGCCTCCGTCCCCGCGGCGGCGATGCGGCGGCGGAGGGGCAGTGTGAACCGGAACGTGCTGCCGACACCGACTTCGCTCTCGACCCAGATCCGCCCGCCATAGAGCTCGATGATCTCCTTTGCGATGGACAGTCCGAGCCCGACACTCCCCGGCGTCGAGTCGTACACGCTCTTCACCTGTATGAACTTGTCGAAGATGGTGCCGATATATTGCTTCGGGATTCCCCTCCCCGTGTCCGCAATGCTGACGGTGATCTCCTCCTCGTCCGCGTCGGCGCCGATCGTGACCGTCCCCCCGGACTCCGTGTACCGCAGCGCGTTGTTGAGGATGTTTGTGATCACCCATGAGATCTGCTGCTGGTCCCCGGTGAAGGAGGGAAGGTTCGGTGGGACCTCGAGAACGAGACGAACCCCTTTCTCCTGAAACGGGAGCTGGAGCGGTTTGAGTGAGAACTCGATGACCGCTCCGATGTCGAGGGTCTCCTCGACCATTGTGATCTTCTTCGATTCAAGCCGCGACAGCTCGAGGAGTTCTTTTACAAGTTTCGTGAGACGGCGGCAGTCGTCCTTAGCCGAATTGAGGAGATCGCCCTGCTTCTCGTTCAGGGGGCCGAGGAGCTTCTGCCCGAGGATGTCGATGCTCATGTTCACGGAGGTGAGAGGGGTCCGGAATTCATGGGAGACTGTCGCCATGAAGTCGGACTTCAGCTTGTCGAGCTCCTTGAACTGCGTGATGTCCTGGAGGATCGTCACGATGCCGAACATCGAGTCTCTGCCGTGTGCGCCGATCTTTGTGAGGCGCGGCTTGAAGAAGAGGGTGTGATCGCCGAGAGTGAAGGTGAGGTGCGGGTAGCGCTTCTCGGCCCCTCCGTTCTGCGAGTCACGTGCGGCGTCGACGAGCTCGAGGATGCGCCTGTCGGCGATGACGCTTGCAAGTGGCTTTCCAAGGGACCCCTCCTCCGTGACGCCGAAGAGGAGGCATGACGCCTCGTTGAGGAGCGCCACGTTGTTCGATGCGTCGGTCACGATGATCGGGTCGGAAATGCTCTCGACGATCGCCTCCGACTTTCGCTTCTCCGAGAGGATCTTCTCGATATTGAGCTGCTCGTAGCGGCGGAGCCTCCCTGTCATCCGGTTGAACTCACGACCGAGCTCACCGATCTCGTCACTCGTCCGGACGTCGATCGTCAGATCGTATTTCCCCTCTCCGATCTGCTTCACCCTTTCGGTGAGCTTCTCCGCCGGCTCGATGATGAAACGCGAGAACTGGACGCTGAAGAAGATGCTGAGCATGACCGCCAGGAGAACGGCTGCGACCACACCGTATGTGGCGTCTGTGGCTGTCCGCTGCGTCGTCTCGTATGCGTCGTACATCGCGGACTGGTTGAGTTCAAGAAGCGCGAAGGAATCGTTCTTAAGCTTGTCCGACAGCGGCTTGATCTCCGCGGCCAGGTATCGCTGCGCCGCCGAGGGGCCGTCGCGCCGGAGGACTCCCTCGAGTGAGTCGGACCGTGCAACGTACTGGCGATACCCGTTCCCGATGTCGTCGAGGGGCTTCATCTCGCGAGGGTTCGAGGCGCGCTCGAGGGCCCGCTGGTACCAGAAGTAGAAGATGTCGCGGTTCCGGTGGAACTCCTCGTGCCCGGCGGCGGCGCTGCCCCGCGCCATCGCCTGCTGCGCCTTGTCCTGGTTCTCGATCGCCTTTGCCATGTTGCTCGAGGCGAGGACGCTCTGGTAGTTCTCGCGGAGGATGTCACCCACGGAAACCCCGAGGCGGCTGAAGACGATGATCGCCCAGATGCTCACCGCGAGGTTGATGATCATGAGGACGATGTACCCGAAGGCTATCTTGACACGAAGACTGCTGAACATGGCTCCTGAAAGTCTATGAGGGTGTACCCTCGTCGTTGAGTGAAGGGATCGTCACAGTGAAGGTGCTCCCCGAGTTCACTATGCTCTCCACGGTGATCGTCCCGCCGTGCGAGTCGACGATCCATTTTGAAATCGCGAGGCCGAGGCCGCTCCCGCCGAGCTCCCTTGACCGCGCCTTGTCGACCCGGTAGAACCGGTCGAAGATCTTTTCGCGGTCCTCCTTCGGTATTCCGATCCCGGTGTCCATGACTGAGATCCTGGCCGATCCGTCGACGGCCTCCAGGGCAAGGGTGACGGTGCCTGATTCGGGCGTGTACTTCAGTGCGTTGTCGATCAGGTTGAGGAGGAGCTGTCGGAGCCTCAGCTTATCTCCGCGCACCATGACGTGGTCGTTGCGTCCGAGCCGGACGTTGATGCGCTTCGGAAGGGCCAGGAGCTCAGCGTCCTCGTACAGTTCCCGGAAAATGCCTTCGAGGTCAAGGCGCTCAAAGGCGAGGGACGCCTGCCCAAGGTCCGATTTCGAAAGGATGAGAAGGTTGTCAATGATCGACTGGAGCTGCAGGATCTCATCAAGGTTCGATGCGAGGATGCGCCGGTATTCGTCCGACGACTTCTTCGAGCGCATCGCAAGCTCGACCTCCCCACGCATGATTGTGAGGGGCGTCCTGAGCTCGTGCGACGCGTCGACTGTAAACTGCTTGACCTGGTCGAACGACTGCTTGAGGCGGCGGATCATTTCATTGAACGTGGATGCGAGCCTCCCGATCTCGTCGTTCACGTCACGTTCCGGAATCTCACGGTCGAGGTTCTGCGCGGTGATATCGCGGGCCGTCCGCGTAATCTCGTCGACCGGCTGGAGCGATTTCTTGGCGAGGAACCAGCCGCCGGCAATCGAGACGACCACCGCGATCGGGACAAGGAAAAGGAAGATCGAAAAGAGGCTCTGCAGTGCCTCGGTGAGCTCCGCGACCGGGTAGGCCACGTAGATCTTCACGAACTCGTTCTCCGTGGCCGCCAGGCGGATCTGCTGATCCTTCGGTCCGGCGACCGTGGCGAGGTTGATCCGGTTGTAGGGGACGTCATCGTAGGCGAGACTGTCGTCACCAAGACTCGCCGACTTGTAGAGAAGGTCGTTGTTCCGGTCGTTGATCTGGATGAGTACCTTCTTCGGGTTCTGGAACGTGTGCTGGTAAATCTGGTTCCAGATCTGGTCGGCCGCGATCGAGTCCTCTTTCGACCATTCGTCGATGCTCTTTCGCTCGATCGGCGCCTTCTTCTTGTTGCGCGAGGCCAACTCCTGCTTCGTCGGCGCGGGAGGAGGGGGAGTGCGCCGCCGCGGCTTCGGGCGGATCTTCTTGGCACGCGGCT
>PEWR01000085.1 GCA_002779395.1 Ignavibacteriales bacterium CG07_land_8_20_14_0_80_59_12 | reverse complement strand
CAGTCAGCAGCTCTCCTTCCGGGGCATATCCTTGAGAGTGTCCGGGCGCTCTTCCCCCACACGCGGAAGGGCCTGATCTACTCCAACCATGCATCGACGGGGCCCCTCTCGTCACGGTTGGTCGAAGCGACCATCAGGCACCTACGCGAGCGTTCCGAAGGTTCCATCGACTCCTGTCCCGATGATCTCGCGAGAATCACTGGCTGTCGCGAGAACGTGCGAACGCTCATCAACGCGGAATCGGCGGACCGCATCGCGCTCACGATGGACACTTCCGATGCTCTCAACATCGTCGCGTCGGGAGCGGGGATTGAACGCCAAAGAGAGGTCATCGACAAAGCAAGTCGGCATCCTGCGGAGGCGATTCACGAATCGCCCCACAATTCTCATATCTCAATCACCTTCCCCGTCTCCGCGACGTGCACCTTCGTCCCCGGGAAACTGGCAAGGATGGAATACCCCATCCAGTCGACCGCCGACTCGTCGCCGTGGACAAGAACGACTCGCTTCGGCCGCAGTCGCCGGACAACCTCCAGCAATCCCTCCCGCTTCGCATGTGCCGTGAACCTGAACCGTTCAATTGAACACTTCACGGTCTGGAGATCCTCGAAGTCTGTCAGCTGGATCCGTGATCCCCGCTCCGCCATCAGCACTCTGTAGCCCGGCGTCAGCGGATCCATATAGCCCACCGTGAAGATCGCGTTCCGTTTGATCATGAGCCAACGCTTCGCAAGCTTGAACGACATCGTGCCTTCGATCATCATCCCGCTTGAGGCAAGGACAATGCACGGTTTGCGGAAGAACTCCTCCACCCTCTCCGCCTTGAAGATGTTCTCCTGCGGAACAGCCGCAAGTTCAAACTCGCCATCGACTCGTGGAACGGCGTACCGGTACTGGTCGTAGAGACGGTTGATCTTCCACCCGATCCCTCCCGTGTAAACCGGCACGCGGGGAAGTCTGCCCCTTTCCATAAGCTGCCACACGAGGGCAAGCATTTCCTGCATTTTCCCGAGCGCGAAGACGGGCATAAGGATCGAGCCGCCTTCCTCCAGGACGTCGTTCGCCCGCTTTGCGAGCCGTCCCGCTTCGACGCCCCACGAGGGGATCGTCGAGGAATCGGTTGCCCCCAGAGTGGACTCGAGAACCAGGACATCCACGGTCCCGTTCGGCAGGCTTGCGCCCGGAAGCAGCGTTTGCGCATCGAGGTTGACATCGCCCGTAAAGAATATCCGACTTCCATTCTGCTCGATGAGGATTCCTGCCGACCCGAGGATGTGTCCCGCGTCGAAGAACGTCGCGTTGAGCGGGACCGAGCTGCGTTGCCTCAACCCCTCGATGGGGAAGGCTTCGCCGTAGGGCCGCGTCAGGATGCTCTGTGTGAGGAGGTCAATCTCTTCATGGGTGTACGGGCGCACCGGGTCGTCATCCTTAAACTGCCCTTGAAGGATCGAGACCGCATCGTGGAGTGTGAGCTCGGCAATTGCGCGGGTCTGAGGCGTCGCAAAGAGGCGTATGTATGGATGTCGACGGACGAGAAAGGGGAGTGAGCCGAGGTGGTCCTGGTGTGCGTGCGAGATTATTCCGAAATCAACCGGGAGGTCTTTGAAGAGATCGAACTGCGGGAGAGCGCAGATCCCTTCCTTCCGCGGATGCGTCCCGCTGTCGAGGACAACGCCCGTCCCGTCGATGTTGAGGTAGAAGCAACTGGCGCCGATTTCTCCGGCGCTGCCGGCGGGGAGAAATTGGGCCATCGCCTATTTCAAAAAAACCATTGCTCGCGTCTCAGACACTCCGCCAGCGTACGTCCCGGGCTGCAGGCCCGTAAGAGAGGCACACAGGTCGAATGTGCAGATACAGCGGACGAGCGGGCCGATTGTGTCTACTTCAAAGATCGTGAGTGTGTCGGGCGATTGGAAAATATCGAACCTGAAACGTGATGCGCAGTTCGCTGTCACTCCAACATTCCAGACCTTCACCGTGTCACCGGCGAACTTCACAAACAGGGAATCCGGCTGAGAGTGGGAAAGTCCGGCTGAAAAGAAAACCATCAGGAGTATTCTGATCGTTCTCATGGTATCCCCCCGCGCAGGCAACCATCGCGCGTCCCAATATGCTCAGGCCCATCCATAACTGGAACGAATGTGGTGTCTTTGAAGACCCCTACCCTCAGTAGCAGACAGGTCAAATGCCGTGCCATCTGCACCCCTCATTGCGGCCGCTTCATGGGCACACATTGCCTTCCCGTCTTGCAGCGAGACGCACTCTATGTGCAGAATCTGCAGGCGGTGCAGGCTACCGTCCGAAGGGCTCCCGGGGCAAGTCCTTCAGTGCGGCGATGAACCGCTCCATATTGAGCGGGCGTCGCTCTTTCATCACGTAGTAGATCTCCATGGTGATGACGAGCGATATGAGCCGCCGGACCTCCTCAACCGGATATCCCATGGCGATAAGTCTGTCGTACGTTTCCTTCGTCTCCGGAGGGGTCCGGCTGCGAAGCTGGTTGTCGAGTGTCTGCATGACAAGATCGTACAGACTCTCACCGCCCTCTTTGTCCGTGAGTTCCCCCTTTTGTAACATGGTGATCTTCTCCGTCACACGGCAGTCCATTTTGTTCGGAGCACCCGAGTCTACTGCGGCATCCATATTGTCTTGGCCGCGACGACTTCCGCGCCGGACGGCATCAGGAGGGGCTCTACCGTCTTCGCAAAAAATGCGAAGCCTTTGTAGCTCATGAGGTATTTGTGCCGCTCCGAGAAAACACCTCCGTGTGCGTGAACGACGAGAGGCTTGTCGGCCTTCCTAAGGAGCACCTCGAAGTCGGCCCGTTCAAGCCGTACGAGTACGCCCGAAGCCTTGATGGCGTTCGCGATTGCCGCCTCAACGGCGACGACGGCACCCGTTTCTCCACCAACCATGAGTTCCTCCTGTTCTCAGTACACGGAAGCGGCATTCACTCCGACTTCTTGTACGTCACCCCGTCCAGCTCCATCGTCCACTCACCGTCCTCCCCATGCGGGGGCCGTGTGATCTTGTATTCCTTCTTGATTCCAAAGAGGGACACCTTGACGCTCCCGCCGGAGAACGTCACTGCACCCCCTTGGATATGAGTATTGGCGGTCTCGACGTCCGCGCTCCCATCGTAGTAGATATGAATGAAAGTCCCGTCTCCCGCCACCCACTTGCCCGCGTATACCTTCTGATCCTTGTTCAGCGGGGTCTTCTTCGCGCAGCCACCCGCAAGGAGCAATCCAGCCATGAGCACAACCCCAGCCAGTACAATCAGGCTTCTTCTCATGCGGCACCTCCATATTGGCTGATATGATGCCAATGGACCGACGATTCTCCGCCCCTATGCTCTAGCGAACTCCGACTCTGAAGAGACAACGGAGACCGGACTGGAAAAGATGTGACCGACGATCAACTCCCCGTCAACCGCTACGAGCGAAATGGTGGGCCGGGCTTCGGCACGCAGTGCATCCACAATCAAGGCTTCGTTCGGGCGACCGAAAGCGAGTTCGTTAACACGCCAAACGCCAAGAATGTCTCCGGGAGATTCTGAACGGTAGCTATACATCCATCTGACTCCTGACGGCAGCGCTCGGACCGGACAGCGCCTCGTGACGACTGTCTCAGTTTAGCGATCTGCAGATTGACAATCAAATTTCCCCTTGCTTCCGACCGGCACTTTGGCTATTCTTCGAAGTAATTGGCCCGCAGAAGGAGCGAAGCCAGACATGGCTCAGCTCAAGCAGGACCTCAACCTCTTCGACATGACGATGATTGCCATCGGGGCGACCATCGGATCGGGCATTTTCCTAACACCTTCCATCATAGCGCAGGCACTTCCTCCTCCCCTGCTTATCATTCTCGTCTGGTGCATCGGCGGGCTCATGACGCTCGCCGGGGCATTGACTTTCTCGGAGCTTTCGGCAATGATGCCGCATGCCGGGGGCGTGTACGTTTTCCTCCGGGAAGCGTACGCCAGACTCGTCGGCTTCCTCTTCGGCTAGGCATATTTCGTCGTCTGCAATGCGGTTGGACTCGGAGCCCTCAGCATTGCCTTCGCCACCTACTTCGCGTACTTCACCCCCCTCAGTCCGGCAGGGATCAAGATCCTCGCCATCGTCGGACTCCTTGCCCGCACAGGCTTGGGCCGGGCTTACATTCCTCGCACTCGGTGTGCCGGTCTACGTCTACTGGAATCGCAGGAACACTTCGCATGCACAAAGTTGATGAGTCATGTGTTTGTGTTTTTCCGTCGCTTTGAAGATATTTGTACGATTTGATCTTGGCCACAGGATCGACACAAAGAGGATCTCGTACGATGGAAGGGCTCAAAGAGCTATACGACGCAATTGTCACCGGAAATGCGAAGAGCGCGAAGGCCCTCACAGAGAATGCGCTCGCTGAGGGAGTGGACCCCCAAGTTCTCATCGACAAATACATGATCCCCGCCATGGATGAAGTCGGACGCCTGTTCGAGGCGAACGAGTACTACGTCCCCGAGCTTCTCATCTCCGCGCGCGCAATGAAGGCTTCGCTTCAGCTGATTCGCCCTCTCCTCACCGCGAAAGGATCCGAGCCGCAGGGGCGCGTTGCAATCGGGACCGTCAAAGGCGATCTCCACGATATCGGGAAAAACCTTGTCTCGGCGATGCTCGAGGGGGGCGGATTCGAAGTCATCGACCTCGGCGTGGATGTGCCGCCGGAGAAGTTCATCGCCGCTATTCAGGAGAAGAAGGCCACCGTTGTCGCCATGTCGGCCCTCCTCACCACCACGATGCTCTCGATGAAGACCACGATCGACGCGCTGCAGAACGCGGGAGTCCGCAACCGCGTGAAGATCATGATCGGAGGCGCCGCGGTGACGCAGCGCTATGCCGACGAGATCGGCGCCGACGGATTCAGCGACAACGCAAACAGCGCGGTGGCACTTGCACGCAGGCTCGTGGCAGCGCAGGCGTAGAGCCCGGCCTGCGGTCGGCAGAGCCGCCTCGCGACGAATCCGTCAACCTCAACGACTGGTGCCTCTGGGGACGATCGAATTTTATCCTCAGCTCCGGCTGTGACCTCCCGGCCGACGTTCCCCTCGACAACATTGCCCGGTTCATCGAAACGGGGAAGAAAGTGGGGTCGATATGAAGCAGCTCCTCGAAGAAATCCTCAGAGACACGCCTGTCGTCATCGACGGGGCGTGGGGCACGCAATTGCAGTCGCTCGGACTCAAGCCCGGGGAATGCCCCGATGCCTGGAACGAGACCCATCCCGATCTGGTCGAGAAGGTGGCCCGGGGGTACGTTGAAGCCGGCAGCCGCATCATCCTCACCAACACATTCGGCGCGAACCGCATATCGCTTGAGCGGCACGGGCTTGCCGGGAAAGCCGTTTCAATCAACCGCTCCGGTGCGGAGATCTCGCGCCGCGCCGCCGGTGATCGTGCATACGTCTTCGCTTCGATCGGGCCAACCGGCAAGATGCTGATGATGGGAGAAGTAACGGAAGACGACCTCCGTGAGGCATTCACGGAGCAGGCGAGCGCCCTCACCGCCGGCGGCGCGCACGCGATCGTCATCGAGACGATGAGCGACCTTGCAGAAGCGAAGATTGCCGTGGCAGCCGCTGTGGCGACCGGACTCCCCGTCGTGGCGAGCATGGTCTTCGACTCAGGCAAGAACCTGGACCGCACGATGATGGGGACGACGCCGGAGCAGGCAGCGAAAGAGCTCGCCGAAGCGGGAGCAGATGTCATCGGGGCAAATTGTGGACGGGGAATTGAAGCGTACGAACCGGTGTGCAAACGCCTTCGTGCAGCGACGAGTCTCCCGATCTGGATCAAGCCAAACGCTGGACTGCCGGACGTGGTGGGCGGCCGGACAGTCTACCACACTAAGGCAGGTGACTTCGCTCAGCACGTCCCGGCGATCGTGAAGGCGGGGGCGCAGTTCATCGGCGGCTGCTGCGGCACGGGTCCAGAGTTCATTCAAGAGGTTGTAAAGGTTCTGAAGTGAACGCCCGGCGGCGGAGATCCGATCGTGATGCAAGAGATGAGCGGCGGACACGGCATGACAATTCATGAGCGCGTCCGCATCCATCTCGAACCCCTCGGTGAGATCTTTGAGGTCGATCGAGAGACACCGCTGAAGGATTTTCTCTTCGACCATGGGGTCGAGTTCCCGTGCGGCGGGCTCGGGATCTGCAGCGGATGCAAAGTGAGGGTCCTCGCCGGCTCGCTCCCCGTGACCACCGAGCAGGAGGAGATGCTCACTCCCGCCGAGCTTCGCGACGGCTGGCGGCTTGCATGCTCCTGCGGCGCGGATGAAGACCTCACGCTCGAGCTCGCCCAGTGGGAAGCGCCGGTTCTCACCGATGAAACGCCGTTCCAATTTACTCCCCGCGAGGGGCTCGGTGTGGCGGTTGACCTCGGCACTACGACTATCGCGGCACAGCTTCTCGATCTCCGCACCGGACAGGTTCTTGCGGTTCAAACGGCGTTGAATGAGCAGGCGCGCTACGGCGCTGATATCATGAACCGCGTGCTGTTTGCGATGAACGAGGGTGAAGCATCCACGCTCGCGTCGCTCATCCGAAAGCAGATTGGCGAGATGATTGCAGGCCTTATCTTCCCCGCGAAACCTGTCCGGCGCACCGACCGTCTTCGAGCCGATGTCGTCAATGTGGTCATCGTCGGCAACACCGCGATGCACCATCTCTTCTGCGGGATCGACATCGAGCCTCTCTCGCATTACCCTTTCGATGCGTTGAATGACGGACTTCAGCTGTTTCTCAGCCGTGATCTTGATTGGGGTATTCCGGGAGATCCTCCAGTCCGCTTTCTCCCCTGCATCGGCGGATTCGTCGGAAGCGACATCCTCGCCGGTGTCATGGCAGTGAGGATGCACGAGAGCGAACCGCTCATCTCCCTCGTCGACCTCGGCACGAACGGGGAAATCGTCATCGGGAACCGTCAGAAGATGCTTTGCGCATCGACCGCAGCAGGACCTGCCTTCGAAGGCGCACGCATCGGAATGGGGATGCGTGCCGCGACCGGTGCCATCTCAGAGGTGAAGATTTCCGGCGAAAAATTCCGATGTCATGTCCTCGGGAACGTCCAGCCGCGAGGCATCTGCGGAAGCGGGCTCGTCGACGCCGCTGCCTCTGCGCTTGACCTCGGACTTATCGCGGAAAGCGGACGCCTCGCGAACGGAGGCGCACCGATCTCTCTCTGTCCCCCTGTCGTCATCTCACAGGCGGACATCCGTGAGCTTCAACTTGCGAAGGGTGCGATCGCGACCGGTTTCAGAATCCTCCTCAACCGTCTCGGTGCCACTCCCGAAGACATCTCAAGGCTCCACCTCGCCGGTGCGTTCGGCAACTACATCAACATCTACAGCGCTCGCCGCATCGGTCTCCTCACGCTTCCGCCGTCGAGAATTCATCCGGCGGGGAACACAGCACTCCTCGGCGCGAAGCTCGCACTCTTCATGCCTGATGATGAGGCATTCTCCCGCGTCGCCCGCACGATCACACACATCCCGCTGAGCGCCGATCTTGAATTCCAGGAGCTCTTTGCCGGCGAGATGCGCTTTCCCTCCGCGTCTCCTTCTGGATTCTGACGATTGAATTCTCTAAACTTCGGTAACCGTGCCCCGGCACGCTTGCCACGCAATCGTCATCACGCGGGAGAGCACTCCATGTTCAAAAACCACCCGAGAGGCCTGCCTATCCTTTTCTTCACCGAGATGTGGGAACGTTTCGGTTTCTATCTCATGGTTGGGATCTTCACACTTTACATGATCGACACGACAACAGGTGGGAGGGGATGGAGCAACGCCAAAGCCGCCGATATCTACGGAACCTACATGGCACTCATCTACCTGACGCCGTTCGTGGGCGGACTTCTCGCCGACAGGGTGCTCGGCTATCGGAAGGCAATCCTCATCGGCGGCGTGCTCATGGGATGCGGTTACATCGGTCTCGCGTTTCCCGGGGATATGGCCTTCTGGCTCTCGCTCTTCGTCATCATCATCGGCAACGGTCTCTTCAAGCCGAACATTTCGACGCTGGTAGGCAACCTCTATTCAACCGAAGAGTACAAGCCGTACAAGGACTCCGGATTCAACATCTTCTACATGGGAATCAACATCGGTGCCTTTGTCTGCAATTTTGTGGCTGCGTATCTCAGAAATCAATTCGGTTGGGGGTATGCATTTGCCGCCGCCGGTATCGGGATGTTCATCGGAGTGATCTGGTTCCTGACAGGGCAGAAGCATGTGCGCTCGGCCGATGTCCTCAAGCCGCCGTCGCCCCATGACATGCCGTGGAAGAAAGTCCTTGCCATTGTGTTCGTCCCCGCGCTTATCTTTGGCGCCATCGGATGGTTCATCCCGGGAAGCCTCTTTGGGTCTGATTCGAACGATGCATTCCTCTTTGCGGCCGTCCCGATTGTCATCTACCTCATCTCGCTCTGGTGGCGTGCCTTGAAGGAGGACAAGTCTCCTATTGCCGCCCTTCTCGTGGTCTTTGCTGTGGCGATATTCTACTGGGCAATCTATTTCCAGAACGGTACCGCGCTCACATTCTGGGCAAACAGCTACACGAACCGGAACCTACCGGCGGCCATCGAGCCGGTCGCACAGGCGATGGGAGCCGTCCAGACCGTCGACACAACGCCTCGTGATGTGCCGAAGCTTGACCCGCGGGGAAGGGCCATGACGGATGCTCAGGGTCGCGTGATCACGGAAATGGGCGTGGATCTCTATTTCCGGAACCTTCCAAAGAACGAGCGGCCCGCCGCGGGCAGGCAACTGAAGCTCCTGTCACCCGAGATTTTCCAATCAGTGAACCCGTTCTGGGTAGTGGTGCTGACACCTGTTATCGTGGGGATCTTCGGCGCTCTGCGGAGGCACGGGAAGGAGCCGACGACACCGGGCAAGATCGGACTTGGGCTTTTCGTAATGTCGCTGACAATGCTCATCATGGTCGGGGCGGTCTTTGCGACGCATAACGGACTCGAGAAATGCTCACCGTGGTGGCTTGTCGCGACGTACCTCTCGACGACCGTGGGCGAACTGTGCATCAGTCCCATGGGACTTTCGCTCGTTTCGAAGCTCAGCCCGGCTCGTTTCACCGCGCTCATGATGGGGGGCTGGTTCCTGACTCTCTCAATCGGGAACAAGCTCGCCGGCGCGCTGGCAGGGATGTGGGATCTCTACAGCTACAAACAGTACTTCTTCCTCGTGAACTTCGCCGTCACCATGCTCGGGGCGATTCTCATCTTTCTCCTCCTCCGGTGGCTGAAGCGTGTGATGAAAGAACACATGGGGGGATCATGAAAGGGTACACTCGCCTACTGCACCAGGAGAATACTGTTTGAGTGCTGTTCACAGACTATTCCCCTTCGCTTGTAGGAAATTGGACTACACTCTCTCAAAGGATACCTGTCAAGAATGAAGAAGATCAGAGTTGGAATCCTCTTCGGAGGAAGATCGGCGGAGCATGAAGTCTCGCTTCAGTCGGCGAAGAACATCATTGAAGCGATCGACAAGAAGAAATACTCGGTTGTCCTCATCGGCATTGACAAGAAGGGAAAGTGGTTCCTCAATGAAGCCGCACACTTCCTTCTCCACGCCGATAATCCAAAGCTTATCAAGCTGAACAGGGCAGGGACAGGTGTGACGCTTGTGCCCGGCAGCAAAGGGGGAAAGCTCATCAGCCTCTCAGGCGGACAGAGCGCAGGTCCGGTCGATGTCGTCTTCCCCGTGCTTCACGGGCCATTCGGCGAAGACGGGACTGTGCAGGGATTCCTGAAGCTTGCGAACGTTCCGTTTGTCGGCGCGAGTGTCCTCGGTTCTGCAATCGGAATGGATAAGGACGTGCTCAAGCGGCTCCTGCGGGGCGCAGGCATTCCGACGGCGAAGTTTCTCGCGTTCGAGAGGAAAGCAACCCGCGATATCGATTTCAATGCAGTGGTCGAGCAGCTTGGTCTCCCACACTTTGTGAAGCCAGCGAACATGGGTTCCTCCGTCGGCATCAACAAAGTGAAGAGCGAGAGCGACTTCCGAAGTGCGGTCAACGAGGCATTCAAGTACGACACGAAGATTCTTATCGAAGAAGCGATCGCAGGGCGTGAGCTTGAGTGCTCGGTCCTCGGGAACGATCATGCCATTGCTTCCATTCCGGGCGAGATCGTGCCCCACCACGAGTTTTACTCTTACGATGCGAAGTACATCGACGAGAACGGCGCAGCGCTTGAGATCCCTGCAAAGCTCCCTGAGCACATTGTCAAAAAGGTTCAGGACATGGCTGTACGGGCCTTTGACGCTCTCTGCTGTGAGGGGATGGCACGCGTGGACTTTTTCCTCCGCGGTGAGGATGAAGTGATCGTGAACGAGCTCAACACGATCCCCGGCTTCACGCGGATCAGCATGTATCCGAAGTTGTGGGAGGCAAGCGGGATCCCGGTGACCGAGCTGATCGACCGGCTCATCAAGCTGGCGTTCGAGAGGTACGAGCGGGAGCAGAGACTGAAGACGAAGGTGGAGATGTAAGAAACGCGACCGCGAATTGATACGCGGCGGATCTCAGAACTCTGCCTCGATCTTCAGCCCGATCTTCGTTCGTCGTCCGATGTAGTACGCGGACGGGTCTCCTAGCTCCCCGCCGATCCTCCCCGATGAATCCATCCACACGACGTTTTTCTTGTCGAGGATGTTCCGCGAATCGACGTAGAGTGTGAGCGCCAAGTTCTTTCCGACCGGCAACCGGATCGTCTTGCTGAATTTCACATCAATCGAGTTGAAATCCCGCATCCGCGCGTTGTTCGGGATGAAGAGGAGTGTGGTATCGAGCGGCGTGTAGCCGTCGCGTGAAGGGTAGTAGGTATAAGGCCGGGCCGTGTGGTAGTGCCAGAAGATGTTCGCATTGATGCCGAGCGGAAGGTGAAGGGATACATTCAGCTTCAGCGTGTGCTGCTGGTCCCAGCTCATCGGAAACGGCGTCATGACCGGCTTGAATCCCCACTGCGCGAGATCAAGTCCCTGGCGTACAGTTGCGCTCAACCCTTCCGAATTCATGAATGTGTAGGAAGCCTCACCAGTCACAAATCCCTCCCCCGATTTCACCAGGGCAAACTCAACTCCTTCGGCGTCCGCCGTCGGACTGTTCACAAATTCGGCAAACCCGTAGTCACCGGCAGCCTTGCTGTCCATCGGTATGAACGTCTTCGTGTCCACCTGGTCAGTCGTCTGTTTCTTGAAATATGTGACCGACCCGACGACGTCGCTTGTGAGGATCTGCTTGAAGCCGATCTCCCACGACTTCGTCCGCTCCGGTGCAAGGTCGGGGTTCCCGAGAATCACCGTAGCTCCGCGCTGGAGCGCCGCGACATCGAGTCCGTTGTAGAGGTAGCTGAAGAGCGGATACTGGAAGTAGTAGCCATAGTTTAGATAGAGGAAGCCTTCCTCCCACACTGGCATCGAGAAACCGAGACGCGGGCTCAATTGCTGTTTGAAGCGGGCCGGGACGAAGCCACTGAGCTTTGCCTCATACTGGCCCGGCTTCACGGGTACGAACTCGATGGCCGGGCGCGATGCCATCGGATCGAGGAAGTCGTAGCGGAGTCCAACGTTGATCGTGGTTCCATCCTCCGCGGCAATCTTGTCTTGGACGAACGCGGCACCCGACTTCGGGAAGTAGTTGTACCGTGTGCTGTAGTTCAGAAGAGGAAGCGAGGGCTGCGGCTTTCCGAAGTATGTCAGACGCGGCTCGTACTTGACGATATCGGTGCTTACGTGGTAGTAGTTGAACTCTGCCCCTGCCTTGAACACGTGGCGTGCGAAGATCTGGCTGGTGAGATCGGCCTTCACGGTGTACATGTCCTGGGCCGTCCGACTCCAGAGCATGCGTGAGCCGCTCACAATGTAGCGAAGCCAGAAGTCATACTCGTAGACGTTTGTCGTGTCGAACGACGGAATCGAACCGGGGCCGATCTCATTGAGAAGGTGATACCGGCTGAGGCGCAGCGTCCAGAATGTGTTCGCCAAGAGTGCGTTCGACACGACAATGGCAGCGCGGTTGCTTCGCCGGCTCTCCGGGGGAAGTCCGGCGAGGTTGAACCTCCAGCTGAACTCGTAGTCTCTCCATGTCCTTGATGAGACAAGCGCCTGCGCACTGAGACGGAGCGTGGGAGTGAGATTCGCGTCGATCTTCCCAAATGTATTGAGGTTCTCCTCGACCGGCAGAGGGAAGAAGTGCTCAAAGTCCAGCGACCACCTCGTCCCGCTGGTCCGGTAGTTCGCAGCCGCGAGGTAGAACACCTTGTCCGAAAAGATGGGGCCGCCGGCCATCCCTTCAAGTTCACCTTCCCTGTTCGTTTCAGTCCCCCCGAAGAGGTCGTCCCGGTCAGTTCTCAGCATGAGTTGATGTGTACTGCCACCTCCCTTCGTGACGAGGTTGACGACGCCTGAGAGTGCGCTCCCGTACTCGGCGTCGAAACCTCCGGTCTGGATATTCATTTCCACGATGGAGCTGCTCGGCAGGTCTGCACTGAGTCCGCCGCCAAGGAAGTCCTGGACCGACAGTCCGTCGACAAGGTACATCACCTCCGATGTCCTTCCCCCACGGACATTCCCCTCGATTGTTGTCCCCGCCCGATAGCCGAGGGCTTCCTGGAACGTGGTCACAGGCAAAGTCGCGAGCTCCTCGCCGCTCACCAGATGCTGTGTCCCTGTCACATCCCTTTGGATGAGTGGGCGCTTCTCGTGGATAACAACCTCGCCGAGTTGTATCCCTTGAGGCAACAGCTCCACAAAGATCTGCGTTCTCAGGTCGGCATGAATCTCGACATTCTCCACGACCAACGGCTTGTACCCGATGAGCTGGACCCTCACCGAATACCTGCCCGCCGGGAGGTTATGGATGATGAAGCGGCCGTCCCTTTCGGTCACGGTCCCCCATTGCGTCCCTTTGATGAGGACCGTCGCGCCGAAGACCGGATTCCCGGCCTCCTGGTCCACCACCCTCCCCTCAAGGATGCCCGTTGTCCCCGCCCATACGCGCCTTATACCGGCAGTAAAGAGCAGCAGCACGGCGAACGCGAGTGTGATTCGCGCTGCCACGGTTGGTTCTGCCATGCAGTGAGACGTGTCGGGAAGCTTGCGCACCGGTTTTCTTACCCCGTCCTCTTGATGATCTGCCTGAACCAGAGTGTCACGGCGCAGATTTCCAGCCGGATCGTCGAGACCTTGGCGAACACCCGCACATTCGTGCGGATCATCATAACCATCGGATCATGAACTCGCACTAAGCCGGCACCGAAATTCTCCATGTGGAACGGGACCCTTGTAAACGCGTATGTTCCATCGTCGAGTCGAAAGTTCCATGAGGCCTTCAGCCACAGCGTCTTGCCGGGATCGATCGTCAGCATGCCGGTGACCGGATCGAACAAGCCGCCATTACCGTCTCCAATGCTAAGCGGAATGATTGCCTTCACCATTGAATCCCTGGCCCACGAGAGTTCCACAGTTCCGGCGATGTCGGCGTAATCTTGAAGTGTCTCCTCGTATGTATTCGTCAGGCCGACTTTGACGGCATATGTGGAGGGAGTGAGCTCACCGACGATCAGAACGGGATCGGGGGCGAGGATTGTGTACGTGACAAGTAAGTCACGTGGGAAGGCTACCTGTCCGCTCAAGGGATCCGGCGGCGGAACGTACGGAGGAAGCGGGTCCTCGCAGCTTGAGAGGAAAAGCGCAAGGGAGAGTAAGACCACGGCGCTTCCCTGTATTGACAACCCAGCTCGGCTCATATTGTCCCGATGAGAGAGGGTCTCGCGTGCCAAGCACAGCCGGAATAACTTCCTTTTATGGTATGGCATCCCGCATTCATTGTCAAGAGGCGCGGTGGTTTGAGCGGCTCACTCTGCAGGGCGATGTGAACCAAGGAACAACGCAGAGCGATACCCGCGGCGTTAACGCTCATTCTCGGTGGCAGGTCTCATCCATGTCAATCCGGGGCTTTCCCCGTGTCGGCTCGTGGCTCCATGCTCCTTTCACTTGAATGTGACCTGCAGTTCGAGTAATTTCCAACAACACTCTCATCGGACATTCGGGAGAAGGCACATGAAGAACACTTTCAAGGCGTCCGCAGTCCTATTGATCTTCCTTCTCACAATCGACACACCGTTTGCATTGCACGCAACGGGGGACATCCTCCGCGACAAGCTTCTCGCACATCTTCAGAGCATTGTCGACACATCCGATGCCGTCGTCGGAATCGCGGCGAAGGATCTGACATCGGGCGAGGAGTTCTTCATCAATGAGAACGAGATCTACCCGCAGGCGAGCGCGATCAAGATCCATATCCTCGCCGAGCTGTACCGGCAAGCAGCGGAGAAGAAGTTTTCCCTTTCCGAAATTCGTCCACTGCCGGAGAGTGAGAGGGTCGGCGGAAGCGGCGTCCTCAACGAACTCGGGAGGAACACGGTGTCGATGAGCATCAGGGACTACGCCGTCCTCATGATAGTCCTGAGCGACAACACGGCCACCAACGTGCTCATTGATCTCGTCGGCATGGACAATGTGAACAAATTCCTCGGGGGGCTCGGAGCACAAAAGACACGCCTTCAGCGCAAGATGATGGACTACAAGGCCGCGGCCGAAGGAAGGGAGAACATCGGCACGCCGAAAGAAGTGCTGATGGTGCTCGAAAAGATGTACCTGGGGGAGATCAGCGGGAGGGCTGCGTCGGAGGACATGCTGTCGATCATGCGGAAGCCGAAGCCTGGGCCGATCCGGAGCGGCGTGCCGGCAACGGTTGATGTGGCGAACAAGGAAGGGGAGATTGAGGGCATTCGCACTGATGTTGCCATCGTATATCTCCCGGGCAAACCATACGCCATCTGCGTGATGGCAAAGTATCTGCTCCACGACGAGGACGGGCCGAGAATCATCACCGACGTTTCAAGCGCCGTCTACAGCTACTTCGAGCGGAAAGCGAATTCGAACGAGTACGGCAGGAGGATTCCAAGATAGGCCTCTCGCACCGGTCTTTGGTCGTTTGCCTTTGAAGTCGCCTTTGCCTAACATTCTGCGAGCGAACCACTTCGGGATGGAGGAACAAGAGAATGCTGCCCGACGTTCTCTCTTCGTCAATCAAACGCGGGCTACAGGCAGCAGGGGAAAGGAGCGTGTGGGATGGTTACTTGGTCCATTCAGCGAAGAACGCTGGCCGGATTTTTCGGCCTCATCATCGCAACATTTATCCTCGACGCACAGACTATCACGCACGGGCCGTTCGTCGGCGGCGTCACATCAACGAGTGCGAAGTTCTACGTGCGCACCACGGACTCCGCGAATGTGAATGTGCAGCTCTCGCGCACGACTGATTTCGCTCCTTTCATCGCTGGTGTACCCACTCAGACGGCTCCTGAGCGCGACTCAAGCGCAATCATACAAGCGACGGGGCTCGCGCCTGAGACAAAGTACTACTACCGGATAACGGTCAATGGCACGCCTCGGGGCGAAGTCCGCTCTTTCATGACATTCCCAGCACCCGGGACAGTCGAGCCGTTCAC
>PEWR01000138.1 GCA_002779395.1 Ignavibacteriales bacterium CG07_land_8_20_14_0_80_59_12 | reverse complement strand
CACTTCAGGCTGGCCGATGATCTGACGCCCGTGGCGGCGCCGCTCAACGCGGGCGCGCGTCGTGTCACCGGGAGAAAGAAAATCGGGGGATGCCGCGCTGCCGGCAAATGTCAGGTCCGTCGGTCCCCTGGACGCAGACTCCTGCGGCCGGAAACCGGGAAGGACAAAAAGAGCGACAAGGAGAAAGAGCAACGCTCCTGTAGATGGGCCCGCCCGAGAGCCCTGCTGGCGCTGACGCATCAAGTCTTCGTCTTCATTATTCAACGGGATGCCCCAACCACACTGACGGCTGGAGCTTTCAGCGAAAACTACTCAACCAATAACGAAGAGTCTTGTGCGCCGCCTCCCGAGCGTTGAGGTTACCCGTATAGTGTAGCGAATCCGCCCGAGAATAGCAAGAAGAACCAACAACGGCAAACTTGACCTTTCGTGCTCTTTTTTCGTGCAATTCGTGGCTGCATCTTGTCGTGGTTGCTTTTGCCGCCATGCGTTGGGTATATTAAGCCTGGAATGATCCTCGACCGCTACATCCTTCGGAACCACGCCGGACCGCTCGCCTTCGCCCTGGCGACCCTCATGTTCATCTTCATCCTCCAGTTCCTGATGAAGTTCTTGAGCGATCTCGTCGGGAAGGGGCTCAGCATGTGGGTCATCATCGAAGTCGTGGCCCTGAACCTGGCCTGGATGGTCGTCCTCGCCGTCCCGATGGCCGTCCTCGTCGCAACACTCATGGCGTTCGGGAACCTCTCCGGCTCCCACGAAATCACGGCGATGCGCGCCGGCGGCGTGAGCCTTTACCGGATGATGGCCCCCGCGTTTGCCGCGGGGATCGCCGTTACTCTCCTCCTCTACCTTTTCGACAACGACGTCCTTCCGGACGCGAACCACGGGGCAAAGGTCCTCGCCATCGACATCCAGAGGAAGCGGCCGACTTTCACGATCACAGCCGGCCTCTTCAACGAGGACCTCCCCGGCTACGGCATTCTCGTTCGGAAGACGTTCGAGCATTCGAACGAGCTCGAAGGGATCACCATATTCGACTATACACATCCCGGACAGCAGGTGACGGTCACCGCACGCCGCGGAAACATCGCTTTCTCCCCCGATTACCGGAAGCTCATCATGAACCTTCAGGACGGGGCCGTCGTACAGCTCTCCGACAACTACGGCGACTCCCGCGTTGTGCGTTTTGACCGGTACCGGATCGTCACCGATGCCCAGCAGTTCTCGTTTGAGCGTTCCCAGGACAACGCCTTTTCCCGCGGAGACCGCGAGCTCAATGTTGCGACAATGAAGGCAAATGTCGACAGCCTGCAGCGTGAGATCGCGCACTACAACAAGTTCATCCACCAGGCCACGGAACAGGCGACCCGTGATCTCCTGACGGGTGCATCCGCCGGAGGCGCATCGGCTGCCTGGGAGGCCGCGCTTAAGAAGGAAGCGCTTCCCCGGCATTCTCCCGGGGAGCGAGGCGTTTGGCTTTCGCGTCCTGCACCACGACCGAATGCCGATTCTCTCCGGACGGCTGCGTACCTCGCCCGGTTCGATGCACTTCTCGGGCGCATCAGGTTGCTCCACTCCGGCGTCCAGACAGAGCTCTCGCAGATTGGCTACACGAACAAGCGGATCGACTCGTATCTCGTTGAAATCTACAAGAAGTACTCTATCCCCGTCGCCTGCCTTGTGTTCGTCCTTGTCGGTGCTCCGCTCGGTGTCATGGCACGCCGCGGCGGATTCGGCGTCGCCGCGGGACTGAGCCTCGGCTTCTTCCTTGTCTACTGGGCGTGCCTCATCGGCGGAGAGAAACTCGCGGACCGCGAGATCGTGACTCCCTTCATTGGGATGTGGATCGCAAACATCGCCATCGGCGCCCTCGGCATCTACCTCACCGTCCGCGTAGCACGCGAGAGCCTCGTCATCAGCTGGGACACGATGCGGCGCTTTGTCCCGAAGGCATGGCGGTCCATGCCCGAAGATACGGTACAGCCCGGAGTGGAGGGACGTTGAGCGTGCGCAGGTTTGACCGCTACATCTCAAAGCAGTTTCTCCTCTCGGCCCTCTTCGCGCTTGTCGCGTTCGTCCTTATTTTCATCACGATCGACGTCATGGAGAACATGGACGACTTCATCGACCGTCACATGGGGCTCGGGCTTCTGTTGAAGTACTATCTCTACTTCACACCCGAGATGGTCATGCTCATGATGCCAATCGCGCTCCTTCTGTCAAGCCTCTTCACGACGGGACGGCTCTCGAACCAGAACGAGCTCGTCGCAATTCGTATGAGCGGCATGAGCCTCTACCGCATCATGGCTCCGTTCCTCGTGCTCTCGTTCATCATCAGCGTCGCGTCGATCTACTTCAACGGCTGGGTCGTGCCGCGAACGAACAAGGAGAAGCTCGACATCGGCCGGGAGTATCTCGGGAAGAACCTCCTTTCCCAGACAAGCTCCAACCTCCACTTCCAGGACGGTCCGGCACGCCTTGTCACAATCGGATTCTTCGACGAGCGGAGGAACAGCGCAGCGCGGATCAGCGTACAGGATTTCAGCGACAGGAATCTTGTTGACCCCGTGCGGCGGTACGATGCACAGGAGATGTTATGGGACTCAACGCGTTCCGCATGGACACTGTCGAAAGGGATCGAGAGGGAATTCCATGGAGTTCGGGAGTCGGTGCGCCCTTTCAGCTCACTCACGCTGAAACTCCCGGCGGTGACCCCGGAGCGCATCGCGAAGATGCAGCTCAAGCCCGACGAGATGCTGTACGGTGACCTGAGGCGCTTTGTTGACGAGCAGGAGCGGAGCGGAAACAACGTGGCGCGGTGGCTTGTCGATCTCTACAGCAAGATATCCTTCCCCTTCGCCAACTTCATTGTGGTGCTGTTCGGCGTCCCGTTCTCGTCGGTGAAACGCCGGGGCGGCCTCGCCGTTGAGTTCGGGATCAGTGTCCTCATCTCCTTCGTCTACCTCGCCTTTATGAAGGCAAGCCAGGTCTTTGGCTACAGCGGCGCCCTCGATCCGCTCGTGACGGCATGGCTCGCAAATGGGATTTTCCTGGTGGCGGGGATAGCGATCATGCTGAAGGTCCAAAAATGACAAGGACAAATGCAGCCACGGATGGCACGAGAGAAGACGGATGAACACAAATGAGTCTCTTCCATGGGAAACGCACATGCCTTCCGTTCCGCGGGGCAAGAACCGTCGCCCTAAAATGTCACACTCACTGACGCAGTCGGATTGTAGACAACCCCGAAAAGGGTGCGCTCCGGATGGAGGCCAACCTCGGCGTGAATGCGGTTCTGGCGGGCGGCGGTCCATGCGGCTTCGATGGTGCTCAGAACGTGGTTGACGAACACGATTGTCATCAAGGTGGATGCCGCGTCGTAGTAGTCGTTCGCCTTGCCGCGCAGGAGCGAGTACGAGTGGAAGTGAGGCGAGACATTGTCGGATGAGATGTGCGAGCGGTCCGCGTCGTCCCATCCGGGATTGTACTGCGCATACTTCCCGATGAGCTCGTAGTATTGCTGCTCCCCGTGAGGCGGCAGCCAGTGTGTGAAGATCTGAAGCTTCTGTCCGACGGCTCGCTCTGCTGCGTTCAGCTCGTTCCAATCCACTCTCTGCCACGGCGGAAGGGCGGTGTTGCTGTTGATGTGGATGACCGGGGCATCGGGGTTGAAGGTGTTGATCCAGTTGGCGTACTCGACCACACTCCAGCGCTGATCGGCGTAGTTCTGAAAATCGTTGGTCTGTCTGTCCCCTTTGGAATTGTAGATGAGGTACCCCGTCCACAGTGCCGCTTCCGCTGCGAGGAACGTGGCACTTCGCAAGTAGCTTCCGCTGTAGAACTGCCCCGCCCCCGGCAGAAGCGCCGATAGTCCGGCGGCAAGCCAGGGGGAACGGTACGATTCACCCGACCTGCGTACCGACTCGAGCGAAGGGATCGTGTCGCTCCGCGGCAGGAGCGCGGTAAATTCCTCGGCAGAACTCCCGGCGCTTCTCAGGAGGTCGGTTCTCAGGCTGCCGGTCATCGGAACCACGGCCTGCGTCGCATTCCCGGTCGCCGGGAGTCTCCCGCCTGGTTCAATGGCGAAGCACCGAAGAGACGGCAGCAGGACGGCTGCCGCAGTGATAGCAATAGACCGCACCTTCATCCTAAACCTCACGGCTCAAGTTCAAACCCGAATAGAATCCCAAGGTAGAAACGCCATTCGCGTCCGTACGTAACGTCCGCCTCGTTGAAGCGTCGTGTATACCGATCGAACCCATAGGCCGCACTCGCGAAGATCCTGGTAGGATATGCATAGAACGTGTACGTTTCGAGACGCAGTTCGACACCGGCATCCTTCTTCCACCGGTCGCCCGCCTCGCCCGTCCATGCGTCGCCTACATCTCCGAAGACCGAGCCGTACAGCTTGTCGACGTACAGGGGTCCGAACCGCCAGTCGATCCCCTGGAAAATCGGGAAGCGGTACGCGCCGCTCACAACCGCCAGCCGGTTTCCGCTGAGGCCGTAGAACGGATACCCCCGCATGCCGACCATCCCGCCCGCATAGAAGTCGAAGAAGTCCTTCACCGGCGGGCCGAAGATCGTTCCACCGCGAAGCCCGAGCGTCGCGACGTGGCCGCCGAATGGGAGAGGAATGTGCTCGTTCCAGAGAACCTCGGCACGGTGGAAGTGGTACTGATCGTACCTCGGGACAATTCCGGCGTCCGACCTTTCGTACTCCCCGCTGCTCAGCTTGCTCGACTCGTACGTGTACCGGAGCGCCACCTTCCGACCGATCGGATTGATCTCCATGTCGCGTGTCAGACGGATGCCGTTGTGGACGAGGCTCACGCTGAGACTGTTCCCTGTGAAGTACTGGTCCCTCGATGCCGGTACAAGAAGGTCCTGGAGCGGAAGCTTAAAGCTCCCGATGTCGGCACTGTACCTGCTGTGCGTGTAGCGGAGCGTCAGGAGGTTCAGCTCGTTGATGAACGGCTGCTGAGCGACGAGATCGAACTCGAGCATGTTGTACGTGACATCGACAGGAATGGTCGTCGTGTCAGCCGGAAGGCCGATGAGTCCGTTCGTCGTCCTCGAGATATTGTAGACCTCGAATGAAAGCTTCGGCTCAATGCCCAACTTCCAGAGTCCGGGAATCCGGTCAGCGTAATCGAAGATGAGGAAAAGGTCCCGCTCGAGCTTCAGGTTGATCGACGCCCCGCCGAACACGGCGAGCTTGCCGAGGACGTCGCTGGAGAAGAAATAGAGACCCGGCTTGATGACGTCGATCCCGCGGTTCCGGGGATTGTAGTTGTCGACACGGATGAAAGGCACAAACGTCATGCTCGAGACGATATTGCTGTACGGCCGCGACGAATCGGCCGGGATGGTACGGTCGTTGTAGTAACGAAGCGCTGCCCAGTCGATCGAGCGCTGAGGCGGATCGTCAGCCGCGCGGCTAGGTTCGTGAGATACAATCTCGTTGCGAGGGGGATAGAGCGGTTCGTTGTTGTAGCTTGAATTCTGTGCCTGCAGTGGTTGCGGCGACGATATTTTGCGGATCGCGAAGCCGGAGCCCTCGTACGACACAAAGGCGACCGCGCTGTTCGACACCGTCGGCATGAAGGCGCTGCCAAGGACGTTCGTGAGCTGCCCAACACCGCCGCCGTCGGTCGTCGACCGGTAGACATTGAAAATCCCCGTCGTGTCCCATGCGAAGTAAATGAACCTCCCGTCGGAGGAGAAGACAGGGTCACGCGCATCACCTCCAAGCGGGAGAATCCTCATCCCGCTCCCGTCCGCATTCATGATCGCGACATGCCGGTTCACGCGGTCCGAGTAGGCAAAGACGACCTGCTTTCCGTCAGGCGACCAGTGCGGTGCGTAGACCTGTTCGCCGTTGGCGAAATGTGTCAACGTCTCGATATTCGATCCCGCGGAGTCGCATTTCCAGACATTCAGCGTCCCGTCGCTTCCGCTGACAAAGAGGAGCGTGCGCCCATCCGGCGAAACGGCCGGACTTTCGGCGCGGAGGGTGTGCGTGAGCCGCGTCTCCTCCTCTGTTGCGATATCCACCACATAGAGGTCGAACACGTTCTTCCAGTGCGGGTTCTTGCGTGCTGCACGTGAGAAGTAAATCTTTCTCCCGTCCGGCGACCAGCTGAACGCCATCCGCGCGAGGGGTGCCACTTCCTGTTCCTTTTTCGTCTCAAGATCGAGGACATAGATCGCCGTCTGGCCGAAATAGTCGGCGCTCTTGTTGGAGATGTACGCCAGCTTCCTTCCATCGGGCGAGAAGGCAGGATGAAGATTCCCGAATCCCGTTGCCGCGACAGGATCGCCCTCCGCGAGACTGGCCCGGACGTTCCTGGTCCGGTACGCGTACGCCGAATCGAGGTATGCCTTCCATTCCCCGTAAAGCTCCCTGCCGGGGATTCTCAGGACATCCTCAATCGCCGCGTCCATCGTCCAGTCAGAGAGCGAGGCAAGGCGCTCCGATAGAAGCCGCAGCTTTTCCTCGCCGTACTTCCATGCGATGTATCCCGTGAGTGCGTAACCGGCGTTGTAGGTCTGTTCGTTGCCGAGGCTCGTTTTCCCGAAGACACCCATCTCGTTCCACGTGAGGAGCCTTTTGCCGAGGACCTCCGTGCGGAGGATCATGTCGCGGTGAGAGTCCCAGCTTTCGTACCCGAACTCCGGACGGTTGTACTGGGCGGTTCCTTCGGCGAACCAGCTCGGCACGACGAAGCCTGAGATTGGCGTCGAGACAAGGATGTTCGGATATCCGTAGAGGACATCGGTCCGCCGCTCGGACTCGTAGCCGAGCCATTGGAAGTACACACCCGGGATGCGGCGGCCGAACTTCATCGCCGTCTGAATCTGCACGATATGCGTGAACTCGTGCGAGATGACGTTCCTCAGCCAGTCGTGCGTGCCGCGCAGGTCGTAATCGAGAGCCGGTGCAAATATATCAATCTTGTTATCGTAGAAGTAGGCGCCGCCGTTCGAGTAGTCATCAAAGTCCCTGATGACGATGCTCACCTTCTGATCCGGCTCATGATGGTAGAAACCGGTGATCGGAACGTAGACATCCTCTGCGATCTTCCCCGCAAGGCGCGCTGACCGTTCCGTGCCGTCGTGGTAGTGGATGAGGAAGTGGGGAGTCTCAATCGTGTACCACTCCCCCTCAGGATGGTTGAACTCAGGCTCCTGCGCGTGAAGCAAGCAAATCGGCGCCGCTGCGAACAGCGCCGCACAGAGTATGAGAAAGGACTTCTTCACCTGACGATTGCTGCCTTGAATGTGGTGTTGTCTGTGCGGGACCCCGACGCGGCGCTGACACGGACGATATAGACACCGCTCCCGAGACCCGATACATCCCAGGGGATCTCGTTATCCATGCCGCCTCGTCCGAAGGCCGTGAGCTCCTGGACTTTGAATCCTGAGAGGTCGTAGACTTTGATGCTGACGGATGCATCCGCGTTGAGGAAGAAACGGATGTACCCGGAAGAAGTGTAGAGAGGATTCGGCCAGTTGTATGTGCGCGATGCGACAAGCACGGGCGACCCCGCGGGAGGCGCACTCACCGGGGTGATTAACGTCCAGTTCTCGTGCGCTGGCGACCCGAGAAACTGAGCGCCGCTTCCCTGCACAGACAGCGTTGTCCGCCATGCGTAAAGGTATCCGTCACTGCTCGACGCGAAGATAATCGAGCCGCTGTCATCAGGGGCGAGCGTGACCGGCGCCGTCACAGCTCCGCCGGTCTGGACGGGGAAACCCGAGAGTTCCTTCCCGGCAGCGTCGACGACATGAACAACGCCCGCGGAATCGCCCACGAGCAGGACACCTCTCTTGTCATTCAACAGGCCCGCCACTGGCATGGAGGACACAGAACCCGTCCTGAAGTGGACAGGGAATCCATCGGACGTTGCACCCAAGAAGTTCACGGCACGTGCCGCACCACCGCTGATGCCGTAGACCGTTCCCCCATTCACGTCTGCAACCGAAAGACCGAGCTCCGGGTCAAAGTTCGTAATATACGGCGACGGAAGCTTCGGTTCGTTTGAAGGCCGTGCAAGTCCGCCGCCACCAGATCCCTTCCAAACGACTCCGGCTCCTGCTGTGAATCTGGCGACACGACCGTCGGCGAGAAGGATGAGAAGCGATGGTGGACTAACCGAACCTGCGGTTAACTCGCCGCTCCCCGCTCGCACATCCGTGGGGACTCGTATGGAATCAGTTCTCCCGAATGTGCTGCTGACGACACCCCAGGTCCCGAACGCAGTCCATCCCGCGCTCGGGCCTGATGTCGCTGCGAGACCGATGATCGGTCCCATTCCTGTCCGTACGTCACGGAGCGGTCCGGAAGGGGAAAGGAAATGGACGGTTCCCGATGAATCGCCGACAACCGCAGTATCGCCGAGGAACATTGGCGACGTGCTCATGCCGCTTCCGAGCTTGACGAACGTGGCTGAAGACCTCAGCATGCCTTC
>PEWR01000034.1 GCA_002779395.1 Ignavibacteriales bacterium CG07_land_8_20_14_0_80_59_12 | reverse complement strand
GATCGAGTGTCGGCACATTCTGACGTGTCAGCACAAGCGCTGTCGGGCTGTCGCGCATGAGGAGCGCCGTTCGCCATGCCACCGCGGTCTCATTCGCGTCGCACGGCCTGATGACGACGAGTCCGGGGATCGTACGAAGCGATGCGACATGCTCGACAGGCTGGTGGGTCGGCCCGTCTTCTCCGACGCCGATGCTGTCGTGCGTGAACACATAGATGACACCCAGTTTCATGAGCGCGGCAAGCCGGATTGATGGACGCATGTAGTCTGCAAATATGAGGAACGTCGCGCCGAACGGAATGATGCCTCCGTGCGCCGAGAGTCCGTTGAGAATGGCTCCCATGCCGTGCTCGCGGACGCCGAAATGGATGTTGCGCCCCGCGTAGCTCCAGCCGCCGCCGGTCGAGCCCTGTGTGTCGACGCCGTCTGCATGGAGCGGTAGGAAGTCACCGAGCCCTTTCAGCGCGGTGTTCGTCGACGGGTTCAGGTCGGCGGATCCGCCCATCAGAAATGATGCCAGCGGTGCAAGGGCGTTGAGGACCTTCCCCGACGCTGCACGTGTCGCGATTCCCTTCGTGTCCGCCGGGAAAACAGGAAGGAGCTCTTCCCATCCGCGGGGGAGCTCTCCGTTCACGGCGCGATTGAATTCTTCGGCGAGCTCGGGGTAGGCGGACCTGTAAGCGGTGAACAGATTATTCCAAACTGCCTCGGCTTTCCCGCCTGCCTCAACTGCATTTCGAAAATGGCAGAGCACTTCATCAGGAACATAGAATGGAGGATCAACCGGCCAGCCGAGCCACTTCTTCGTCAGCCGCACCTCATCTTCGCCGAGCGGTGAACCGTGCGCTTCGAACGTGTCCTGTTTGTGAGGCGAACCGAAGCCGATGTGTGTGCGGACGCGGATGAGGGAAGGACGATTGGATTCGGCCCGGGCGGCGTGAAGTGCAATGCCGATGGCGTTGATGTCGTTCCCGTCGTCGACGGAGAGGACCTGCCAGCCGTAGGCCTTGAACCTCAGGGCGACATCCTCCGTGAACGAAAGACTTGTCGCGCCCGCGAGCGTGATGCGGTTGTCGTCGTAGGAGCAGATGAGCTTGCCGAGCTTCAGGTGTCCGGCGAGCGACGCGGCTTCCGACGCCACTCCTTCCATGAGATCGCCGTCCCCTGCAAACACGTAGGTGAAGTGGTTCACGACCGGGAAGCCGTCTTGGTTGAAGCGCGCGGCGAGGTGCCGTTCTGCAATCGCCATTCCGACCGCATTTCCAAACCCCTGTCCGAGAGGTCCAGTCGTGGTCTCAATACCGGGGGCGGCGCCGCGCTCAGGGTGTCCGGGAGTTGCGCTCTTCCACTGCCGGAAATTCCTGATATCGTCGAGCGAGAGGTCGTAGCCTGTCAGGTAAAGGAGACTGTAGAGAAGCATCGAGCCGTGGCCGCCTGAGAGGACGAACCGGTCGCGGTCAAACCATGCCGGGTTGCGGGGGTTGTGCTTCAGGAAGCGTGTCCACAGCGTGTACGCCATCGGCGCCGCGCCCATCGGAAGTCCGGGGTGGCCGCTGTTTGCTTTCTGGATGGCATCGATGGAGAGAAAACGGATAGTATTGACACACATCTCGTCGAGTTTCGCTTCACTCGTCACAGCAGGATCTCCTTCAGTCCCGGATTATTCTTTTCAGCTTAACGGGTTCGATGTTCTCGGGGACGGCCGCCGAATAAGAAAGACGCGCTTCAACTTCTCTTCCTTCAGAAAGTGCTCTGGTAGTTGACGATCTGCGTGTGAACTCTCGAGTAATCTCACCCTCACGGTGGGTGAAATGCATTGTCAATATACAAAACCGGGAACTGCAAGGGAACGTCTCTTGCAAATCAGCGTTGCACTTCTATATTTCATTTGATACTGCCTAGCCACTCCGGTGCGCGCGCATCTGCCCGGGCAGGGCCAACCGGCATCAATGAAGGGTGCATGCCATGGACGCCATTGAAGCTATTCTTACGAGAAGAAGCATTCGTGTATACGCAGCTCAATCGATTCCTGACAACTTGATCCATGAATTCCTCGAAGCCGGCATGGCGGCGCCGTCGGCGAACGACCGGCGCCCCTGGCATTTTATTGTTGTCAGGAAACGGGAGATCCTTGAGGGGATCACGAAGGTCCATCCCTTCTCCGATATGCTCAAGCAGGCGGGTGCAGCCATCGCAATCTGCGGTGACCGTGCCCTCGAGCGACAGGAAGGCTACATCGTTGAGGATTGTTCCGCGGCGACACAGAACATTCTTCTCGCAGCGCACGCAAGGGGGATCGGAGGGGTCTGGCTTGGCGTCTATCCGCGTTCAGACCGGATGGAGGGAATCGGGAGGGTTCTCGGAATCCCCGATACTGTCGTTCCGGTTTCAATAGTATCCCTTGGCTATCCCGCCGAATCAAAACCGAGGGAGAACCGATGGCTCCAGGAGCGTGTGCACATCGATCACTGGTGATCCAGCCCGGTGACGGCAGTTTCCGACCTGGGACCTTCTTACTCCTCCCCGAGGAAACCCCTTCTCGAGGGGCGATTCGGGAATCAACCCTGCCGCCGGAATTGTCCTCCTTTGCCTCCGCTCCTCTGCAGCCCTGAGTCCTGTTCAGCCTAGTTCGGTGCCTTTTTCGAATCATTCCTGGTTGCGTTTCCTGCTCTTCGTCTCTTGTCGTTGACGTTCGTATTCGCCGGCGGCTGCCCCTCCCCGCGCAAGTCGCGGTTCCCTTTTCCCCACCCTGTTGACATTTGCGATGAAAGATAATATATTCCTATACGTACACGTCCACATTATCCTATACACATACGTACAAGAATATCATGCAGGGGAATATTTTCAGCCGTGGCGAATTCATTTCGAAGATTGGCGTCTCTTCCACTGTTTTCGAGCAATGGGAGCAGACCAGGCTCGTTAAACCTGCGGGATTCACGGAAGACCACATCCTCTATTACAGCGAGGCTATGATCGAGCGCGCACTGCAGGTGAAGCGGCTCCTCGAGGTCGGGTACGGTGTCGAGGAAGTGAAGGAGATTGTCCAGAAAGTGGGTCTCCCGAAGAACTCGACCGCGAAAGGTGAGACAACGAAGCCGAACCAGTACCTCACGGTGGGAAGCCTTGCCGAGGCGGTCGGTGTGAGCGCCCGAACCGTGAAGCACTGGGAGGAAGTCGGCATCATCGAGCCGGATATGCGGAGCGATGGGGGGTTCCGGCTCTATTCGCGGACCTACATCTACCTCTGCAAGCTTGTCCGCGACCTCCAGCTCTTCGGCTACACGCTTGAGGAGATCAAGGTCATCTCCGACCACTTCCGCGATTTCCTCGTGATCAACAGGAATCTCTCAGCCTACTCAAAGACGGAGACTGCCCGCAAACTGGAAGAGATGCTCGAGGCAATCAAGCAGCTCTTTGAAAAGATGAACCTTCTCAGGGAAGGAATCGAGCGGTGGGAGGGACTCCTGAAGAAGAAACGCAAGGAAGTCGTGAATCTGAAGAACCAGAATGCGAAGCGTACCCGGGTAGTGCAAGGAGAAGCAAATGGCTAAAATGGTCTTCATCGAACCGAAGGCCCCGAACCTTCACATATTCTCAAAGTTCCCGCTGCCTCGGCTCGGGAGCTTTTTGCTCGGGACCCTGATGAAGGAGCGGGGATGGGATGTCGAGATCTTTGTCGAGGAACTGGGGGAAGTAGACTTCGATGATCTCCGCTCGGCCGATCTCGTCGGGATATCAACCATTACATCGACGGCGCCGCGCGCCTATGCCATTGCCGACGCAGTGCGTGGCATGGGTGTTCCGGTCATCATGGGGGGCCCGCACGTCACGTTCCTTCCGGAGGAGGGGCTTGAACACTCGGACTTTGTCGTCCGTGGTGAGGGGGAGCATGCCCTCATGTCATTCATCGACCAATGGGAGAACGGCAGGGATTTCTCCTCGGTCCCGAACCTTTCGTACAAGCCGAACGGCGAAATCCACCATAACCCGATTGCTCCGCACGTCTGCAACCTTGACTCAAACCCGTTCCCGGACCTCTCGCTCCTCAAAGGAAAATATAGAAGAGTAGCAGGCCGCCTCATCATCCCGATTCAGACTTCTCGAGGATGCCCCTTCGACTGCTCGTTCTGTTCTGTCACGGGGATGTTCGGCAGGAAGTACCGGTTCCGGTCGACCGAAAACATCATGGAGGAATTGCGCCGCTACAACGAGCGGAAGAACTTCGTCTTCTTCTACGATGACAATTTCGCTGCCAACCCGAAGCGCACAAAGGCGCTTCTCAAGGCGATGATCGCCGAGAAAATGAAATTCAACTGGTCCACGCAACTGCGCACGGACGTCGTGAAGGATCTTGAGCTTGTCCGCCTGATGAAGAAGGCGGGCTGCCACACGCTCTTCATCGGGTTTGAATCGGTGAACCCGGCGAGCTTGAAGGCGATGAAGAAGAAGCAAACCGTTGCTGAGATTGTGGAAGCCGCGCGTATTCTGCGGCGTCACCGCATCCATGTGCACGGGATGTTCGTCTACGGCTTCGATGAGGACGACTGGCATACGGTGAAGGCGACGGTAAGCTTCGCGAAGCGTGCGGGGCTGACGTCGTCGCAGTTCCTCATCCTCACGCCGTTCCCCGGATCGGATTTCTACAAGTCGCTTGCCTCCACGGACAGGATCACGTTCGACGACTGGAACCTGTACGATGCTCATCATGTCGTATTTAAGCCGAGGCATTTCTCGAGTCTCGATCTCCAGCGCGCCCAGATCCTCAGCCATGCAAAGTTCTATTCGCTGATGCAAATGGCGAAGAAGTTCGTCGAAGGGAGGTGGGTCGACCTCGGACTTGCGGCCTACGCCCGCGGCATCAATCGAAAGTGGAAGAAACGAAACCGGACATTCCTCAAGGTGCTTGAGCTTCTCACGCCCCGGAAAAACACCTCGATTCAGATTTCGTACCATGAAAAGGTCGTTCTCGGGTACACAGGATTGAGATGACCGCGTAGCGGCCATCTCAGGTTTTCCCCCGTCAGATCATTGCCGCGGCAATGATCAACTGTTCAGCTAACGCCGCGCCGGTCTGACAGGCCCTTCCTATGCTCTCCCCGCGCCGGGATCTCTCCTGTGGGGACGATTAATGAATCGCCCCTTTTTGCCCTTGCCATCATTTTTCTTTCTCTCGCCATTCAATTATCTTTCTTTTCCACTCTCTTGTTCCAGACCCAGCGTCCAGGTTCTGATGCTGTTCATCCTGTCCTGACTGCACTGCAAAAGGGTTCCTGATGAAAACCATTCACGCGTTTTCCGTTCTCTGCTTCATGTTACCGATGCTCCTGGTCACTCGTTCCGCCGATGCTCAAATCAACTCGCGTCAGAACCCTCCCGGTCTCGACTGGAAGGTGATCGAAACACCTCACTTTGAAGTCATCTTCCCGAAGGCCATCGAGAAAGACGGACAACGTGTGGCCAATACGCTTGAGCATGTCTATCCCCATGTGTGGAAGACGCTGCAGCACGAACCGGACAGAGTCTCCGTCATCCTCCAGGCCAACCTTGCAGAGTCGAACGGCTTTTCGAACCCGCGGCCGCGGCGGATTGAGTTCTTCAACGTACCACCTCAAGGGGCATTTCTCGGACCGAGTGACTGGTACAGCATGCTCTCTGTACATGAGTTCAGGCACCTCTCGCAGTTCGACAAGCTTAACCACGGCTTCACGCGTTTCCTCTACTACCTCACCGGCTCGACCGCCCACAGCATGAGTTTCTTCTGCACGCCCGGATGGTTCTTTGAGGGTGATGCGGTCTGCACTGAAACGGCACTCAGCACGGGAGGGAGAGGCCGCGACCCGGACTTCGATGCCGAACTCCGTGCGCTTCTTCTTTCGGGGAAGCGCTATCCGTACTACAAGGCGATGTTCGGCTCATACAAGGACTGGGACCCGCTCGCGTCACCGTACCTGCTTGGCTACTATCTCACGGCGCACGTACGCCGACACTACGGTCCCGATGTCTGGAGCAACATCCTTGACCGGACGACAAACCTATCGATCCAACCGCAGCGCTTCTCGCAGAAGATGAATGCGGAGATCGATCGGGGTGCGGTGACGAACTACGAGGAGACGATGGACGAGATAGACAGTCTCTTCCGGAAGCAGGTCGCGGGACTGAAGTTCACCGATGTCGCGCTGCTTCAGAATGTCGATGCAGCCGCGTGGACATACAACTATGACCCGCAATACATGGGGGATGGGAAGGTCGTCGTGTTGAGGGAGGGACTCGAAGACATCCCTCACTTCGTTCTCATCGACCCGGTGACGCATGCAGAAGAGGGTCTCTACACGCCCGGGCAGTTAAACTCAGGGATGTTCTCTTCTGCCGGCTCAAAGATCGCTTGGACCGAGACGGAATACGATCCTCGTTGGGGAGCACGGACGTATTCCGTGGTCAAGGTTTACGACCACACGAGCCGCAAGGTGAGGGCGGTCACGCACAACTCACGACTCTTTGCCCCGGCGCTTTCCCCGGACGCGGGGCAAATTACCGCAGTGGACTGCACGACGGACAACAAGTTCTTCATTGTTGTACTTGATGCAGAGACCGGCGCCGAGCTGAAGCGCTTCCCGAATCCGACGGATGAGTTCCTGCAGACGCCTCACTGGTCCCCGGATGGAAGATCCATCGTCTTTGCGAAGAAGCATCCGGTGAAAGGGATCACGATTTCGATCATCAACACAGAAACCGGCGAGGAGGACGAGATCGTTCCGTACACAACGTTGAACATCGGCAAGCCCGTTACAGACGGCGTGTTTGTCTATTTTGCCTCTCCGTATTCCGGCATCGGGAACATCTATGCCGTCGAGATTTCAACGAAGAAGACGTATCAGGCCACATCTCGAAAAGTCGGCGCGAACAGTCCGCACCTTTCGCCGCATGGGGAGAAGCTCGCATTCAACGACGTGACCTCCGACGGGTACATCGCAGTCGAGATGCCCGTGAAACCGGACGAGTGGATCCCCATTGAGAAAGTCGGAGACAGGAGTGTGCGATACTACGAGCCGTTGATTGCGCAGGAAGCGGGCGGAAGCATTCTCGGAGACATCCCGGCGAAGCAGTACGAAGTAAAAGACTACAGCGAGTTCAGCCACCTGATCGATGTCCATAGCTGGGACCCGTTCATCGATCCGTTCGCGAAGGGTGCATCGCTCACACTGAACTCGCAGAACCTTCTGGGGACCTGCGGTGCGTCGCTCGGGTACGAGTACAACTGGAATGAGAAGACGAGCAACGTTTCGCTTAGCGTGAGCTACGCCGGCTGGTACCCGATCCTTGATGCAGCGGTGTGCTACGGGGGTCGTGCGTCCACCTTCTCTGATGCCTCCGGCAACACGGTGATTTATTCCTGGCGAGAAACATCCCTGGCCGGAGGCATCAGCCTTCCGCTGAATCTCACGAAAGGCCTCTATGCAACGAGGCTTCTCCTCGGGACGAGCATGAGGTACACGAAGATATCAAATCTGGCGCGCCTCGAGGCTTACTCGAACAACAATGGCACATTCCTTCCAGTCCGCTATGCGCTGAGCTTCGCACGTGGCTACGCGTGGGTCAAGGACATCAACCCGGTGTGGGGGCAGTTCATCGACCTGTCCTACAGCCACACGCCGTTCAAAGGGGACTACCGCGGGAGTCTCGTTTCCGTACGGGGAACATTCTACATCCCCGGCCTCTTCCGGCATCACAGCTTCTTCCTCGACCTCGGCTACGAGAAACAGAAGCCAGACAACTATCGATTTGAGAGCGAGATGCTTTTCGCGCGTGGGTACTCCTCCGAGTTCAACGAGGACTTGTACAAGGTCGGAGTGAACTACGCGCTGCCGTTGTTCTATCCTGACGCAGGCATCCCACACGTCGTCTACTTCAAACGAATTGCCTCGAATTTCTTCTATGACCACAGTGAAGGTAAGTACAAGAGACACAGGGATCTCTACCGTTCTGCAGGCGTCGATCTCTTTTCCGATCTGAACATATTTGCCTTCGATGCGATGACGTTCCGGATCGGAGTGCGGTACTCCTATCAGGTTGATCAGAAATCATCCGCATTCAGTTTACTGCTCGGGGCGTTCTGAGGTCCGGTTGTCCCGCTGTATCGCTTGACCGCGTTTTGGACTTTCGTGTCAAGCGCCTCTGGTACCTATTCCACAGATAGCAACCGCAGATGGCAACAAGATTCTGTTGACTTTTACAACGGAGAGAGGTAAATTTGGGTACGCTACACGCCCCGGACGAAGTGAAAGGAAGTGTGCTGGGGGGCTCCGGGGACAACGGGTGAATTCCAAGTGAGGGGAGGGAGCCATGTCTACCAGCGTACGAAGGTTGGGCAAGCTCAGTCTCAGGCTTGCGATCTATTCCGCTTTGTTGCTCCTCGGGTTCCTGAACGCGCAGGTCATTCTCTTCGATCAGAATCCGAGCGAGGCCAGTCTCTTTGGATTCCATCTATCCTT
>PEWR01000014.1 GCA_002779395.1 Ignavibacteriales bacterium CG07_land_8_20_14_0_80_59_12 | reverse complement strand
TACGGCTCGGTCCGGTAGACATCCTGGTCCTGACCCACGACGGGCGGCAGCATCCGGCGGTAGATCTCGTATGCGCGGTTACCGTGCTTCAAGACAAGCTCGGCAAGTACTGCCCAGCTTGACGCATGGTTGAAGATGGCTCCGTTCTCTTTCTTGCCGGGGACGCAGCGCGTGGCGAGGCCGATGGTTCGATCAACCTTCATGTAGGCCGGGGCAAGAATCATCACGCCTTTCGGCGTGTCGAGGTGCTTCTTCACTGACTCCATCGAGAGCAGGGCCCTTTCTGCCGGCGCAATCCCCGAGATCACGAGCCAACTCTGTGCATTCGTGAATATCTTCCCTTCCTTGTTCTTCTTTGAACCGATCGGGTTGCCATCGTCCTTGAACCCGCGCACGTACCACTTCCCGTCCCACGCGTACTTGTTGACTGCTGCAGCGATCCTGTCGTAGACCGATTTGTAGAAGCTCTGCTTCTTCCTCTTTCCGAGGTGCGACATCAGTTTCTGCGCTTCGACGAGGACAAAACAGAGGAACCCCGCGCCCCAGATCGTCTCGCCATTCCCCTTGCGTCCCACGTAGTCCAGAGTATCGTTCCAATCGCCCGGACCGAATTTCGGCAAGTTGCGCCGTGTCAGGTTCTTGATCGTGTAGTCGATCGCCTTGGCGTAGTGATCAATGATCCGTGCGGATCCCTTGTCGTAGAAGCGGACGACTTCGTCGAGTACGGAGAAGTCCCCGGTCTCTTTCAGGTAGTTGTTTATCCCGAAGGGGAGCCACAGGGGAGTGTCGGAGTGCCCGGTCTTTTCTCCCGTGTCCGTGAGCCGGAAGTAGTTGTGAAGCGTGCTCCCATCGGAGAACTGGTAGGATGCGACCTCGAGAATCCTTGCACGCACCCTCTTCGGTTCCGCAATGACGGGTCCCCACAGGTCCTGCATCTGATCCCGGATGCCGGTTCCGAAGAGGAGGCCGCCGTGATAGTAGCCGCTGTTCCGGTTCATGTCGAATGTGACGGCGGTCTGGTACCGGTTCCAGACGTTGAGCATCGTGTTGAACTCAAGGTCAGGAGTCTCGACTCGCACATGTGACAGGTACTCAATCCAGTAGCGGTGCACTTCATCGAGGTGCTGATGGACGAATCCGAGGTCCCTGAACTGCCTGGCAAGTTCCCTTGCCTCCTTGTAAACAGGCATTCCGGGGTTCAGGCGGTCGTTGGAATCGAGGTTCGGCTTGTCGACAAGCGCCATGTAGACGGTGAACTCGGCCACCGTTCCAGCCTCCAATGCGAGTTCGCACTGGAGTGCGGCACACGGGTCCCCTGCCGTGATCTCCGTATTGAAGCAAGCCCCGTTCCCGACTGCAGCCGGGTTGCTCTCGCTTCGCCAGTTTCCGATGAACCTGTCCCTGCTCCCATCGAATCCCTTCACATTCAATGACGTCCCAAAGAGGAGGAAGCAGGGCCAACTCTGGTTCGGCTGGACGACGCTTGCCCCTTTGTTTGTCACCCAGTACCTCCTGGTGGCTGAAAGAACGTTCAATTCCGAGTCAAAGCTGACATCGCTGAAGTGCTTGTCATTTGGCTGGTTAATGAGGTCGTTTAAAGCATTTCCTAACATCAGTTCGGCATAGCTGAAGACATCAAGTCGCCTGGGCCGGCTGGATTTGTTCTTGAGCTTAACAAGCCAAACCTCCGCGTTGATCTCCCTGGGGACAAAGTAGGTGATTTCCGATTCGATTCCGTCCACCTCGGTTTCGATGGTTGTGTAACCCAAGCCGTGCCTGCAGAGGTAGCGATCGTACTGCACGGACGTCGTGGGGGCCCAGCTCAGCGACCAGAAACCGCCGGTCTCGGCGTCACGGAGATAGACGTACCGTCCAGGTTGGTCCCAGGGGAGGCAATTGTAGCGCATTCGCGTCAGCCGGTTGTCGCGCGGCGAGTCGATGTAGGAAAACCCGCCACTCGTGTGTGAAATCAGTCCGGCGTAGCGCCCGTTCCACATGTAGTTGAACCAGGGGAGAGGTGTCCGCGGATCCGTGATGATGAACTCCTTGCCGTCGTCCGAGAAGTGACCGTAGTTTTTGCCCATTGTGGCTCCTTGTGTCCTTCGACATGCGGTTTCCGAGGCCGCTTGTTGCGGAAAAAGGCAGATGGCGGCCTTGTTCTATCTACTTCCCCGATCCCATGAGGATCCCTCGGACGAAGGTCTTCTGCATCGCGAGGAAGACGATAATGACGGGGACAGTGGCGATGACTGCTCCGGCGGCGACGAGACGGTAGTTTGCTGCGAACGACTGGATCATCGTGCTCAATCCCACTTGCAGCGTGTAGTGTTCCTGTGAACGCAGAACGATGAGGGGCCAGAGGAAGTCACCCCACGTTCCGATGAACGAGAGAATGGCGAGCGCCGCCGCCGCGGGCTTCACGAGGGGGAGAAGAATGCTCCACCAGATTCGGATCGTCGAAGCCCCGTCAATCGCTGCAGCCTCCTCAAGCTCGCGCGGGATGGCAAGGTATGCCTGGCGCAAAAGAAAGACGCCGAACGCACTCACGGAAAACGGAAGAATCACACCTGCGAGTGTATCCGCGAGACCGAGATGCAGCACGGTTGTGTAAAGGGGAATGACAATCACTTCCTGCGGTATGATCAGTGTCGCCAGAACCATCCCCACTGCGATGGATCGCCCGGGGAAGTTGAGTCGTGCAAGCGGGAACGCCGCAAGGGCGGCGAACCCGACGGTGAGGAGGACTGTGGTGAGTGTGACGATGATACTGTTGATGAAGTAGGTCCCGAATGGCACGGCGTTCCACGCGGCAGGATAATTCGCAAGCTTCAGCTCTGCCGGGAAGAGCGACGGCGGCCAGGCGAAGATCTCGCCTGTCGATTTCAGCGAGGTCGAGAGAAGCCACAAGAACGGTCCCGCCATGATGACGGCGACGAGGCTGAGGACTGAGTAGAGCAGCATCTTCCTCAATAGCTCCATGACGCGCCTCCCCGCTCAAGGAGCCTCATGTTGAAGTAGGAGAAGACAAGTGTGAAGAGGAAGAGGAGAACGCCGATGGCCGAGGCGTACCCCATGTCAAATTGTTCGAACGCGGTCTGGTACATGTAGGCGACGAGCGTCTTGTTCGATGAGGGGGCCCCGGGGAGAATCACGTAGATCTCCGTGAACACCTTCACGGCGGCTATGGATGAGAGGATGAAGACGGTGATGATCGTCGGCTTCAAGAGCGGTACCGTGACATGGATTGTGCGCTTCAGCCACGATGCACCGTCGAGGATGGCTGCCTCCTCGAGCTCTGTCGGAATCATCGTGAGCCCGGCGAGAAAAATGATCATGTAGTACCCGATACCGCGCCAGATTGTGACGACCATCGTGGAGAGAAGGTTGAGTGGATACGAGGTGAGCCAGTGGACCTTGTGCGTGACGATCCCGGACTCAACGAGAATGTAGTTGAGGAGTCCAAGATCTTCGTGGAAAATCCAGCGCCAGGTGATGCCAATGATGACGATCGGTGTCACGACGGGGACGAAGTAGAGTGTCCGGAAGAAGTCCCTCCCCTTGAGCCGCTCGCGGAGGATCATCGCGACGCCGAGCGAAAGGATGATGAGGATCGGCGTGACGGCAAGGTAGATGACGGAGTTGAGGAGGCTCCACCAGAAATTCGGGTCCGCAAAAAGCCGCGCGTAGTTCGCCGCTCCCACAAAGTCCCCGCCGGTAAGCGGGTTGTAGTGCCTCAGACTGAGGATGAAGACCCCCACCATGGGATAGAATGCAAACGCGCCGAGGAGTGCAGCCGGCAGGAAGAGAAACAGGTACGCTGTTCGGCGTTGTGCGCGCTTGCGCGCGGAAGTCATTGCCTCTGCCTCTGGGACCGGAGTATTGCGTTCCACCTGCCCGCCGCCCGGTCAAGTGCATCCTTCGTGCTCATATTATCGAGGCACGCCGTTTGAATCGCCTCATCGAACGCCTCGGTGAGCATGTCGTAGTCGGGGATGGCAAAATAGGTTCGTAGCCGCTTGGCGGTCGGAAGCTCCTTTGCTCCTGTGACGCGCGCGTGCGTCTCCGGCGTCCCGTCGTCTTTCGTGAAGAAAGGGTCGTCCAGTGCGCTCGTCACGGAGGGATATGTTGTGACGATCTTGCTGAAGGCGAGCTGGTTCTCGGCGTTGGTCACGTAGAGCGCGAAATCGACCGCCTCCCGGGGATGCTTCGTTGTCGCCATGATGGAGATCGACATCACGGCAAGCTCGGACTCTCCTGTCTTCCCGACGAGAGCGGGCACCGTGCCCGTCACGTCGTAAATGGCCGGGGCGTTTGCCCGGACCCTGCCGAGGAAGACGGGCCCGGTGAACACGGACGCGACCTGGCCGGACATGTATGGCTCGATGAGTGATGATGCGCGGCCGCTCACCGTCTCACGCGGCAGATAACCGTCGCGGAAAAGCCTCACCCATTTCTCGACGGCGGCCACGCCCTCAGGTGAGTTAAAGATCGCCCGCGAGCCGTCCGCAGAGATGAGATGGATCCCCTCGGACTCCAACACCATAGGGAGGAAGCTGTCCTTCCCTATGTTCAGGAAGAATGCGAACTTGCCAGACATGTCCTTGAACCTGCGCGCGAACAAAACCATCCCGTCAAATGTCTGTGGAACGTCTCTCCCGCTGAATCCTGCCTCCCTCAGCATCTGATTGTTGTAAATCAAAACGTAGGTGTTGAGATACCATGGGAGTGCAACCGTATCTGTGCTGTACACGCCGTTCTTCATGGCGTTCGGAAGATAGGATGTCCGCGCGGAGTCGGGGAGTCTCCCGTTGAGCTTCATCAGTGCGCCGAAGGAGTAGAACTTCGAGAGGAAGTTGCTCGACAGGTTTACCACGTCGGGCGGGTTCCCCGCGGCCACCGCTGCGAGGAGTTTCTGTACCGCCGCATCGTACGGAACATCGACCCACTTCACAGTGACGCCGGAATGAGACTCTTCGTAGGCCGCGATGACTTTCAGGAAGTAGTCGGTGAACTCGGGCGTAAGCTGGAGGGTCCAGAATTCAATCTGCGTCGTACGCTCGCCGGACTTCGAACAACCACTGATGAGAATGAGCACCAGGAGCAACGGAACGAGACAGAATCTCCTGAGCCAAGAGGACGGCATCGATCTCTCCATTCTTGTACGTTCGCCCGACGTGGGGTGTCAATCGTCGGGATGCGTGGCGCCTGACGACGGCAGCTCCTCTGACATCACCGATGAGAAACGGCGGACGATCTCCACCGGACGGGTGATCGCCGTCCCCACGCAGACGGCGTGCGCCCCGAGCTCGATCGCCTCGCGGGCCTGCTCAGGCGTCCAGATTCTCCCCTCGGCGATGACCGGCACGCGGACTGAATCGGCGAGCTGCCGGACAAGATCGAGATCAGGTTCCTTCGGCTTCACCTTTGTGGCTTCCGTGTAACCCGAAAGGGTCGTCCCGATATAGTCGGCACCGTTCTCCGCTGCCTTCAACGCCTCATCATAGTTCGATATGTCCGCCATGAAGAGGCCGTCGGTTTCCTCCTTTGCATTCCGCAGGAAATCCGGTCCGGTGAGGCCGCTGGGCCGTATCCGTGATGTTGCATCGACCGCGACGATGTCCGCGCCGGCCTCGAAGAGATCCTCCACTTCCTCTTGCGTCGGAGTGACGAGGACAAGCCCGGAGGGAAAGGTTCCTTTTGTCAATCCGATGATGGGGAGCCTCACGGCCCTCCGGACCGCCCGAACATTCTCGATGCCCCGGATTCTCACCGCGACAGCGCCGCCAAGCTCCGCCGCCTTCGCAAAGGCGACGATGAATTCCGTAGCATTGAACGGGCTTCCTTGTTCAGCCTGGCAGGAGACGATCAACCCGCGGTGGAGTCGTTTCATGTGGGTAATCCTTCCGTGTAGTGAGCCTGGCGGCCGATCTCAATCGCGGCAGCCCGCACATCGCGCGCCCGGTCCACGCCTGCCTATGCTAACTGAAATGACCACAGCAAGACAGCGATCGAAAGCCGCTTCATGCCCTCGTTCCTTCGCGAGAACCAAATATCGGGGATTGGAGCGACAAATCCACGCCTCGTTCCCGCAAGATCTCGCGGCGAGAGTCGCACGCCCGGCACGCTCCTTCACGGCAGAGGAGCGAGCGCGCGTTCTCCTTGAAGAACGGGATGCCTTCCCGGAGCAGTGCCTCAACGGGAATCAGGCAGCCTGTCAGTGATCCTGCGTGCCGCGGGAGGATCTTGTTCGCTCCACGGAGGTACTCCTCAAACGAGATGAATGACTTGCCGCAGCCCGGGATTTCCTTGAGCCGCTGTTCACCCGTTGTCGAGACACCAACGGCCTCGACCTGCATGTATCCCCACGGCGAGATATCGTACCACGGAACCCGTGCGGTGCTCTCAAGGTAGTGGGAGAACGAGAGCGAAGAGAAATCCGTCCCGAGCAGCAGGACGTGCGTCTCCGGGTTCCCGGCGAACCACTCAAGGACGCTCCCGGCGCCAAGAGGGCTCTCCGGAGCGTTCTCCGCCGTGATGGAGTGCGTGATCGTTCCCCAGAGCGCGAAGGAGTGAGTGGCGGAAGATGTCCGGACTATGCCGGGAAGGGAGCGGAAGACTTCCGACACTGCACCGACGGCTGAAGGGGATGACTGACGGTCGAATATAGCATAATCGCCCCCAGACCGCTTGAAACAGTACGTGAAGGCAGGCATGACGATTGACCCCGCCTCCGAGACCGTTTCCTCGAGGAGAAAGATCAGCGATTTGATTGTGACATCCGGGAATTGCCGGCGGATGCTCCTGTACGAGCTGTGGACCATGATATGCTGACCGGTCCGCAGGCCGAGATTCGCGAGGAACTCTCTCATACCGCTATTCAAAGGCAACCCTGAAGGTGAGTATCTTCTTCGGCCGGGCAGGACACAGAAAGGAGGCTCCTCTCAGGGGCGGCGGGGGTGTCCCCGGGAGAATGCGCTAACCGTTGTGCTTCGCCGCTGCCTGCTCCGCAGAATCCACCTGCACATCCCACACACCTTCATAGTAGCTCTTCAGTATCTCGTCCAGGTACACATGGTACCGCTGTGGGAGATTCTTGTACTTGCCCTTCAAGGCGGGCCGCAGCGCCTCGAAGGGGATATCGCGGTTGACCGGCTCAACGGCGTTCGAGAGGTACTCCACGGCTTTCCGCGTGACACGCTGGTTCGCGCGAGCTTCATCCACTCCCGCGATGACGCGCACGGCCTTCTCGATGTCCCACGCCTGTTCGGCGAATGTCTTGAAGAGGATTCCCCTGAAATACTCGGCGACGGTTCCTCGGTTGAGTCCGCCGAGCTCGGCCGCCGTCTCGGAGATCGCGCGCCTGGAAAACTCCTTCTCGCGGAGGGATGTGAGGATCTGTTCCTCGATGTTGAGCTTTCCCCGCCCGGCTTCGGCGATTTCCTCAGTGAGGTCCTTCAGCCGGATTAACCGTCGTTTCTCGGCCCTTGCAAGGATCACAGCGCGCTTGATCACGCTCTCAAGCTCGCGTATGTTCCCACGCCATGAGTAGTTGAGGAATGCCTCCATGACGTTTGCCGATATTCCCATCGAAGTGTCCTCGTCCCGGAGGAAGTGCGCGACGAGAGCGGGGATGTCACTGCGTCGGTCGCGGAGTGCGGGGAGCTGGATGGTGAACACGTTGAGTCGGTAGTAGAGGTCTTCTCTGAACTGTTTTGCCGCGATCTCCGCGCGAAGGTCGCGATTTGTTGCGGCGATCACCCGGACGTTCACCTTCTTCGTCTCCATGCCGCCGACCCGCTCAAACTCGCCTTCCTGGAGGACCCGAAGAAGCTTCACCTGGAACGCTTCGCTTGTCTCGGCGATCTCATCGAGGAAGATGGTACTCTGATCCGCGAGCTCGAAGCGCCCCTGTTTCTCCTTCACCGCGCCCGTGAAGGCTCCCTTCTCATGTCCAAAGAGCTCACTCTCGAGAAGGGTTTCCGAAAGTGCGCCGCAGTTCACCGCGATGAAGGGACGGCCGGAACGGGGACTGAGATGATGCAATGCGCGGGCGACGACCTCCTTGCCGGTCCCGCTGTCGCCGAGGATCAACACGTTTGAATCGCCGGGGGCAATCTTTCTCATGAACTCGACGACCTCGGCCATGGGGCTTGAGCGCGTATAGGTGATCCCCTCGGATTCGAGCTGGACCGTGTCGCTCGCCACGTCGCTTGGACGGTACTCTTCGAGGTCTGTCGCCTGTGTCGACAGCTCGGCAATTTCGTGGTGGTATTGCTTCAGCCTGTCGAGGAGTTCGGGCGGCTGTTCGCCTTCGCGTGTCTCCTTGTAAGCCACGAGCTCCTGCTCGAGGAGCTTCAGTGATTCTTCGCGCTCGGCGAGCGCCGCCTGGATCCGACGTTTTTCCTCCTCGAGGGTGAGGACCCGCTCCACCATGACACGGTGCTTGTAGGCCGTCCCCATGACCGTCCCTCCGACGAGCGAGAGAGTGGGGATCACGAAGGGGACAACCCACCCGAACGCAACAAAGCCGAGGATGCCGGCGCCCGTGTACCCTGCGAAGAGGGCGACCGCGAGGGAGACGGTCGATTTCTCGCGGCGCCGTATCGCGAAAACGAAGATTGCGTACCCGAGGGCGAACGCAAGCACCGCCGTCACGACCGGGGATGGCTCCGTGAGGAACCGGTTGTTGAGTGCGTTGTCGAGGAACGTCGCGTGGACGCCGATGCTCGGGTACTTCGGGTCAAAAGGCGTCGCGATGAAGGGGCTTCTCCCTTCTGCGATCATGCCGACGAGAACGATCTTCCCGCGGAGCCGGTCGATGGCCATCGTCGGGGTGCCTCCGCTCTTCCATGAATCGTACGACTGGAGGAACTCGACGAACCGGTAGTAGTTCAACGACTGCGTCGAGCCACGGTAGTTCAGCGCGACGGTGCCATCGGACCCGATCGGCACGTTTCGGACGTTTCTGAGCGAGTCGGTGATCGTGGCGGCGTTGTCCGAGATGTTCACACCGTTCCGTCGAGCACCATAGTAGACGCGAAGGACCTCAAACCCGAGCGAAGGGAAGAGGGCCTCGCGGTAGTTGACGAAGACCGGGACGTGCCGTAGGATTCGCTCCTCGGGGAGGTTTGTCTGCCCGAGCCCTGCTGCCGTGAGGAGAAGGCTGTCGAATGGGACGTTGATCTCCGCCCCCGTGGTGAACCGCCGCGGATCCTTCGCGGCATAGAGAAAGTTCTGAACGAGCGGAGAAGGCTGGAGGGGGACGGATGGTGGTTCCTGCTTGAGGTCCCTGAAGTAGCACGCATAGACGGCATTCCCGCACTTCGAAGTGAAGTCTGTCAGCAGTCTGTCGTGTTCCGCGAACTCCGGGTTTCGATCCATGAAGTAGATGTCCATCCCCACAGCCCGTGCCCCGACCGCGTGGAGGGCCTCGAGGAGAAGCGCATAGTAGCTGCGGCGCAGCGGCCAGCCCCCAAGCGCTTCTATGTCGTCGTTGTCGAGGTAGAGGACGACGACAGAAGAGTCCATCGCCTTCTCGCCGCGGATGGCGAACCGGAGATCCGTCGCGTCGTCCTCCAGACGTTCGAGCGGTTTTGAGAGTAGGAGGAAGAAAAACGTAAGCCCGGCGACGTAGGCAGCCGCCTCGACATAGTGGTTCATCCGTAAGAACCGGAGAATGGACTTCAGTGTCAACGGCTCATGAGCCATGCCTGGGGATCCATCTTTTCGCGGTTCTTCCACACTTCAAAGTGAAGCGTCGAGCCGGAAACCGTCTCACCGCTCCGTGCGATCGCCTGTCCCTGCTTCACGCGCTCTCCCTCGGCGACGTGGACTTCTCCGAGGTGCGCGTAGACGGTCCGGAAGCCGTCGCCGTGACTGAGGATGATGAGTGTCCCAAACGAGGGGAGCCACCAGACGGCTGCGACTTCACCGTCGGCAACGGCTCTCACCTCGGTTCCCGATTCCACGGCGATATCGATTCCTGTGTTCTGCGTCATTGTCTTTAGTTCGGGATGGGCGTGCCAGCCGTACCGCGCTGTCACGGTCCCCTTCGACACTGGCCAGGGGATCGACCGGGGCTTGAATGATTCGCTCGATCCAGTGGGGAGTGAAGGAAGCCCGGAGCGGGGGACCGCAGTCGATGGCGGCGGTGGTTTCGACCTCGAGCGTTCCGCAAAGTGTGCTTTCTTCTGCGACTGACGTATCCTGTCCCGTTCGATCAGCTCGGAGATCTTCCTCTGAAGCGCTCGCTGCGCGCGCTGCCGTCGGTCGAGCTCTTGGCTCCAGAGTTTCTGGTTCCTCCGCAGATCGTCGATCACACCCTTACGCTCCTCGATGCGTGCGGCGAGCCGGCTCTCTTCCCGTGTTCTTTCGGCGATGAGCCTCTCGTTCTCGCGCAGGTTCTCGGCAAGGAGAGCGCGCTGTTGCTCGAGGAGCGTCTGGTCGGCTTTGATTCCCTCCATGTCCACATGGTGCTGCTGTGAGAGCCTCTTCAGGTATTCGACCCGGAGAGCGAGCTCGCTGTAAGGAGCCGCTGAAAGGAAGAGTACCGGTGCTGTGATGCGCCCGTGCATATATGCGCTGCGGACGTACGATGCGTAATCGCTCCCGAGCCTCTGAAGTCGGGTCTCGAGCACAACGATGGAGTCGCGAATCCGGGCCGCCCCCGCCGTGTTGCGCGCTTGTTCCTGCTGCAGCCGCCGGACCAGGCGGCGTAGGGCGGCACTCTGACGGTCGTAGGTGTCGATGAGACTGAGCGACGCGCGTTCCTTCTTCTTTGCTGTCTGGATCTTCTTCTCGTACGATTCGATCTCGCTGCGCAGCCGGTTCAGCTCGCTCTTCGATTTCTTCAGGTCGTCCTTTGTCCCTCCCACCGCGGACTGCGAGAGGAGGACGAGAAACGCCATGAGCGCGATGGCGCGGCTCACTACCATGTCCGGTGCTCCGCGTTGTCGGGCACCTCCCAGACGAGCGCCACGGGCTCCCTGTTGATAGAGATCTTTCGAAAGTGGAGCGAGAGCATTCTCCGTTCCGGCGGCATGATGATCTTAAGCAGACGGGGCATGAGGACCCCGTCCGCCTCTGCGTACTGCGAGAACTCCTGAACGAGAACGAGACCATGCCGGGAATCAAAACTGGCGTACCGCTTCACGACCCCGTCCGCCGGGTCGACGTTTACCTCGTCGGATCCGTCCGTCCTCGGACATTGAAGGAGAACCGGATCGGCGTCCTCGTCGTCCGTGGACGGATGGTTTCTTCTGACAATGCCCCCCCGGGGGATCGCCGGCGAAGCGGTCAGAAACGTCGTGATGCTCTCCCCGTCGAGCTTGAGGCCGGCGAGCCATGGCAGCCGCACGTGTTCGACGTTCCCCTCGACGACCTGGTTGTTCGCAGCGTTGTAGAACACGAAACGGTCGCCGGCGATGAAGATGGAGCCGACATTCACCCCGAACGGCCCTTCGAGCGTGAGGAGGAGAGAGTCAGGGCGCCGTAGCGCGAGCTCAAATGAGACCGTCGCATTGAGCTCCGCGGATTCGATGGTGAGGTTGCCGCTCCCCTTGAGGGTCTTGACAAGTCCGGCCCGCCCGTTCACACGCTCGATCGCAAGCTCGGTTGTGAGGGGCGTGTGGGACACACTCTTTGTCGAGTTGCATCCGACGAGGAGAAAAACCGCGAGGACGATGGGTGTCGAGCTGACGATCCGATTCGAGAGTCGATTGGTTCCAGCCTTCATCGGCGAGCCTCGGCATGCTCGATCTTCGTTTTCAACGACGTGTCGTTCGGATCGAGGGAGAGCGCCTTCTTCCAGTGCTCGATGGCCTTCTCGTGCTCCCCGAGCTTTGAACAGACATCTCCCATGTGGGCGATGACTGTGCCGCTTGCATCGCCCTTTGAAATGGCCTTCCCGATGTACTCGCGGGCTCGTTGATAATCGCCGAGCTTGAAGTAGATCCAGCCGAGCGTGTCGAGGTAGGAAGTGTTGTCCGGCTGGGCAGCGACCGCCTCCTCCGACATCGTCAGAGCGCGTGCAAGGTTCCGGCCGCGCTCCGAGAGGGCATAGCCGTAGTTGTTGAGGATAAGGTGGTTGTGCGGATCGATCTTAAGCGCCCGCTCGTACGCCCCGTCAGAGCGCGTCGAGTCGTGCAGTTCATCATTCACCATGCCGAGCATTCCCCATGCGTCGACGTTCGTTGAGTCGAGGCGCACCGCATGCTCGAGCACGCCGCTTGCGGCAGCGTTGTCCCCGGCCCGTGAGTACGCGACGCCGAGGAGGAAGAGTGTCCGAAATGTCTGAGGCTTCAGACTGTCGGAACGCTGCAGCGCCGTGGCCGCCTGCGAGGCGTGGTTCATATCGAGCTCGATTGAACCGATGTAGGACCATGCTTCTGCATTTCCCGGCGTCAACCGTGTCACATGCCGGAAGTTTGTCAGCGCGACGGAATCCTGCCGCAGGATGAGACCAATGGCTCCGAGATACCAGTAGGGGCGCCAGTCCTCCGGGTATTTCTTCTTCAGCGCATCGAAAACGCGGCGTGCCTCGGGGAGGATCGTCGAGTCCTTCTGCGCCTGTGCAAGGAAAACCTCGCCGACGTGGACCCGCGCTCCCGCGCTGAGCGAATCCTGAGCAAGGAGGCGCTCGAAGAAGGTACGGGCCCCGGTGAATTCACCCTTGAGGAGCTTGATCTCCGCGATGCGACCGAGGATGTCGATCTCGTTAGGCTCCGTCTGGAGAATCTCCTTGAGGTACACGAGCGCGCTGTCGTAGTCCTTCAGCTCGACAAGCTTATCGGCGAGTGCGCGCTTCAGATCCGCGTTTGCAGGATCAAGCCCGAGCATGGATCTGTAGACGTCGCACTCCTCGCGGGGAAGGCCCAGCTTGTCGTAGAGCCGTGCGAGCCGGTAGTACACCTCCCAGGCTGGTTCCGCGACGCGGAGGAGGCGCTGGTACAGCCTCACTGCCTCGAGAGGTTTCGTCCCTTCATAAAGACGTGCGAGGCCGTAGAGTCCCTGCGTGTCGAGTGAATCGAGGCGGAGGAGAGCCTCGTACTGAACAAGGGCGCTGTCGGACTGGAACGCGGCGATGTAGACTCCGGCAAGGTTGAGCCGGTACTCCTTGTTGAGCGGGTCGGCATCGAC